>JAHJYN010000003.1 GCA_018826885.1 Alphaproteobacteria bacterium
AATCAGGGTGAGCGATCTGGACCAGATCGTTGAATTTCTCGACCTTGCCGCTGACGATCCGCCGTTCCCCGTCCGGGCATTGCTTGCGGATCCAGGCCTCCGATCCGCCGAACCAGACCAGCGTCAGAAAGCCGGTCTCGTCATTGGCGCGCAGCTTGAACGGCAAACCGGGCCGCCCCGGTTTGGTCAGTCCGCCGATGATCAGGTCAAAGATGCCCACCTCGCCCGCGACCGCCGTCTGCACGGTCATCGCACGCCGGCGGATAAGGCCGGTGGGGGCCAGAAACATCAGGTCGCGCACCAGCGGCCCGGCCAGCCGGTGCACCGCCGGGGCCATGCGCGGGCCGACGCCCTTCAGGCTTTCGACCGCGACGAACAGGGGAAACAGAATCTCGGGCCGCATGATGCGTCACGATAGCCGGACAGGATGGGTGGCGAAATGGACCCGTGACCGCTATCTGACAGGGCTCCATTCCTTTTTGACCGGGCAAGACTTCTTGTGGCCGAAGACATCGCACGTGCCGAAATGACGACCCGGCTGAACCGCATCCGCTTCCGCGCCTGGCGTCGGGGCTTTCGCGAGGCCGACATGATCCTCGGGCCGTTCTCGGAACAGGTCGCGCCGCAGCTGGACGAAACCGACCTCGCCCTGTTCGAGGCCCTGCTGGATGAGGACGACCACACCCTCTACGGCTGGATCAAGGGCTCGATGCCCACGCCGCCCGAATGGGAAGGGCCGCTGATGGACCGCATCCGCCGGTTCGTCGCCGAGTCGGTCTCGTCCGAGGTGGCGCGGGGCATCGGGTAATGGCGGACCAGATTACGCTGAGCGGCGCGCCCGAGGGTCTGGACGCCCTGCGCGTCGCCGAACGGCTGGGCGAGGGCGGCACCGCCCTGTTCATCGCCCGCGACGCCTCGCGCGCCGCCCAATTCATCGACGCCATCGGCTTTTTTGCCGAGGGGATCGAGGTGGTGTCCTATCCGGCCTGGGACTGTCTGCCCTATGACCGTCTCAGTCCCTCATCGTCTGTCTCCGCCCAGCGGATGGCGACGCTCAGCCGCCTCGCGGGTGGCAAGGCCCCCGACAAGCCCCTGTTGATCGTGGCCACGGTCGGTGCTGCCCTGCAGCGCACCCCGCCGCGTGAGATCACCGCCGGAGCCGGCTTCGAGACCCACGTCGGCCGCGAGCTGGATACAGCGTCGCTCGAGACCTATTTCGCCACCAATGGCTATGTCCGCGCCTCGACCGTGTCGGAACGCGGCGAATATGCCGTGCGGGGCGGGGTAATCGACGTCTTCCCGCCGGGCTTCGACGAGCCCGTGCGCCTCGACATGTTCGGCCAGGAGCTGGAGTCGATCCGCAGCTTTGATCCGGCCACCCAGCGCTCCACCGGCCA
The DNA here is from genome assembly GCA_018826885.1 of Alphaproteobacteria bacterium. Taxonomy (GTDB): domain Bacteria; phylum Pseudomonadota; class Alphaproteobacteria; order Caulobacterales; family Caulobacteraceae; genus Brevundimonas. Next base: position 1,398 of record JAHJYN010000003.1, read on the forward strand.
GAGGGCCGCTGTGCAGCTGGCCCCGGTGTCCGAAGCCCTGCTGAATCCCGAGGCCATCTCGCGCTTCCGCACCGGCTACCTCAATCGCTTCGGCACGGCGGGCGACGACCCCCTCTATGCCGCCGTCAGCGAAGGCGCGCGCCGGCAGGGGCTGGAGCACTGGTTGCCGCTGCTCTACCCGCACCTTGAGACCCTGTTCGACTATCTTCCGGCCGACGCCACCGTCTGGCTCGACAACCAGGCCGACAGGGCGAGGTCCGAGCGCTGGGACCTGACCGTCGATGCCTTTGAGGCCCGCAGGGAGGCGGCACAGGCCAGCCCGGGCCGCAGCGTCCAGAGCGGCCGTGCCCTGCCGCCCGAGGCCCTCTATCTGTCGCCTCAGGACTGGACCCGCGCGCTGGCGGTCCGGCCCGTCATCCAGCTGAGTGCCCTGTCCGGACCGGGCGAAGATGCCGGTGGGCGTCTGGGCCGCTCGTTTGCCGCCGAACGCGCCCAGGACAGCGTCAATCTGTTCGAGGCCGTGGCGGCCTACGCCAAGGCCCGGCGTGCCGACGGCCGCAAGGTGCTGTTCGCCTCCTGGAGCGAGGGCTCGTCCGAGCGCCTCGCCTCCATGCTGGCCGACCACGGGCTGGAACCCGTCGTGCCGGTGCGCGACTGGGCCGATGTGCAGGCGGCGACTGACACCCTCTATCTGCGCGCCGTCCTGCCGGTCGAAACCGGCTTCGAGACGGACGATCTGGTCGTCATCACCGAGACCGACATCCTCGGCGACCGGCTGGCCCGCCCGCGCAAGAAGCGCCGTGCTTCCAACTTCCTTGCCGAGGCCTCGGCCCTGACCACCGGCGATCTGGTGGTCCACCTCGACCACGGCATCGGTCGCTATGAGGGGCTGCGCACCCTCGACATCCAGGAGGCGCCCCACGACTGTCTGGAGCTGGCCTACGCCGGCGATGCCAAACTCTATCTGCCGGTCGAAAACATCGACCTTCTGACCCGCTACGGAGCCGAGGGCGACGGCGTCCAGCTGGACCGGCTGGGTGGCGCCGGATGGCAGGGCCGCAAGGCCAAGGCCAAGGCCCGCCTGCGTGAAATGGCCGAGGGCCTGATCGCGCTCGCCGCCAAACGGGCCCTGCGCGAGAGCGAGGTCGTCGTCCCGCCGCAGGGGCTGTTCGACGAATTCTGTGCCCGCTTCCCCTATGAGGAAACCGACGACCAGTTGAATGCCATCGGCGACGTCCTGTCCGATCTGGCCAAGGGCACGCCTATGGACCGGCTGATCTGTGGCGATGTCGGCTTCGGCAAGACCGAGGTGGCGCTCCGGGCCGCCTTCGTCGTCGCCATGACCGGCCAGCAGGTGGCCATCGTCTGCCCGACAACGCTTCTGGCGCGTCAGCACTTCAAGACCTTCAGCGAGCGGTTCGCCGGCTGGCCGATCACCGTCCGCCACCTGTCGCGCATGGTCACGGCCAAGGATGCCAACGAGACCCGCGCGGGCCTCAAGGACGGCAGTTTCGAGATCGTGGTCGGCACCCACGCGGTGCTCAGCGAACAGGTCGGGTTCAAGGATCTCGGCCTAGTTATCGTTGACGAAGAGCAACACTTCGGCGTCAAGCACAAGGAGAAGCTCAAGAGCCTCCGCGCCGATGTGCACCTGTTGACCCTGACCGCGACCCCCATCCCGCGCACCCTGCAGATGGCCCTGTCCGGCATCCGCGAGATGTCGATCATCGCCACTCCGCCGGTCGATCGCCTGGCGGTCCGCACCTATGTCGCGCCCTGGGACGCCGTCATGGTGCGCGAGGCCCTGCTGCGTGAGAAATACCGCGGCGGTCAGGCCTACTACGTCGCCCCGCGTCTGGCCGATCTGCCCGACATTGAGCAGTTCCTGCGCGAACAGGTGCCCGAGGTGAAGGCCGTCGTCGGCCACGGCCAGATGTCACCGACCCAGCTCGAGGCGGTGATGAGCGCCTTCTATGAGGGCGAATATGACGTCCTGCTGTCGACCACTATCGTCGAGAGCGGCCTCGACATCCCGACGGCCAACACCCTGATCGTGCACAGGGCCGACATGTTCGGCCTGGCCCAGTTGCACCAGATCCGGGGCCGGATCGGCCGGTCCAAGGCGCGCGCCTTCGCCTATCTGACGACTGACCCCAAACGTCCGCTCAGCCTGTCGGCCGAGCGACGGCTGCAGGTGCTGCAGTCGCTGGACAACCTCGGTGCCGGCTTCCAGCTGGCCAGCCACGACCTCGACCAGCGGGGCGGGGGCAATCTGCTGGGCGACGAACAGTCCGGCCATATCCGCGAGGTCGGTGTCGAACTGTATCAGCAGATGCTGGAAGACGCCGTCGCCGAGATGCGCGAGCAGGGCGGCGACCTGCGCGACCGCGACTGGTCGCCGACCATCAATGTCGGCGCGGCAGTCCTGATCCCAGAGTCTTATGTTCCAGACCTCAACCTTCGTCTCAGCCTGTATCGCCGTCTGTCGGATGCCGAGCGGGGCGAGGACCGCGAGGCCCTGGCCGCCGAATTGATCGACCGGTTCGGGCCGCTGCCCGACGAAGCCCGCCAGTTGCTCCGTATCGTTGGCATCAAGTCGTCCTGCCGCAAGGCCCAGATCGAGCGCATCGACATGGGCCCCAAGGGCGCGGTCCTGACCCTGCGCAACAACGCCTTCCCCAACCCGCTGGGGCTGGTCGGCCTGATCCAGAAGAATGCC
>JAHJYN010000031.1 GCA_018826885.1 Alphaproteobacteria bacterium
CACCCTGCCCGACAATTTCGACTACGGCCTGGCCGAGGGCCCGCGCCACGACTGGGCCTTCTGGAGCGCACGCGGCGTGCGTCTGGCCCAGGACGGCATGCCAACCGAGGCCGAACAGGCCGAGGGGGCGACCCTGCTGCTGCCCCAGGGCGCACGCGGTCCGGCCTTCCTCGCCCTGCCGAACCACTATGTGATCCGCCGTTACAACAACTCGGTCTCCTATGCCCTGGCCATCGGCCTGACTGCCGACGGCATACAGGGCAAGCCGGGCCTGACCCGGACGTGGCCGGACGACGCCCCCCTGTCGCGTGAGCAGCGAATCGGCACCCAGCGCGCCCTGACCGGCATGGGCTACGACACCCAGGGTATCGACGGCATCATCGGGGCCAATACCCGCGCGGCCCTCAGGCAGTGGCAGATCGACACCGGGCGGCTGGCCGACGGCTATCTGACCGCAGAACTGGCTGACGAGTTGATCCGCATGGCGCGCTGACGCTTTTTGCTTCGCCTGATGGCGGCTTCCTGCTAACCGCCTGCGGTCATGAATCTCCCGCGCATCTCTTACGCCGCCTACGGCTTTGCCCTGACGATCATCATCGTCGATCAGCTGACCAAGGCGTGGGTCCTGGCCCGGCTGGGCACCACCGACCTTGCCCTGATCCCCAACGGCTTCCGCCTGCTGGATATCTGGCCGCCGTATCTGCGGTTCACCTATCTGCTGAATGACGGCGTCAGTTTCGGCCTGTTCGGCGGCGGCGCCGGCCGCTGGATCCTGTCGATCTTCTCGCTGGTTGTGGCCGGGGCGCTCGCCTGGTGGGCCACGCGCGCCGACCGGCGCCTTCTGATCACCGCCATCGGCCTGGTCATGGGCGGGGCGCTCGGCAATGTCATCGACCGGATCCGCTTTGGCGGCGTGGTCGACTTCATCGATCTGTCCGGCACGGGCATCTTTCCCTGGGTGTTCAACATCGCCGACAGTGCCATCACCATCGGCGTGATCCTGCTGATCGTCGACGCCTTCCTGTCGGAACGTGACGCCCGCGAGGTTGGCGTCGCCAACGAAAAGTCGTAATCACAGGGTCTTCACTAAGATCCAAGGTGCCCGCCGCGCCACAGGAGCCGAGCCTATCCATGCGTAACCGTAAAGTTCTCGCCCTCGCCATTGTCGCCGTTGCCGGTCTCAGCCTTCAGGCCTGCACGGGCTTCCGCCAGAGCGTGGGCCTGACCAAGGTCACCCCGGATGAGTTCCTGACCGTGTCGCGCGCGCCGCTGTCGGTCCCGCCGGAATACGGCCTGCGCCCGCCGGTCCCGGGCCAGCCCCGCCCGCAGGACGTGACGCCCGAGCTGGTCGCCCGCCAGATCCTGGCGTCGGAGCGCCAGTCGGTGACCCGCTCGGCCGGTGAACAGGCCCTCGCCACCCGCGTCGGCGCCGGCACCGGCGAGATCGACGGCACGATCCGCTACGTGGTCGACGACCAGTTCGGCGACATCGCCCACAAGGAAGAGAACTGGGCCAACCGCGTCATGTTCTGGCGTCAGGATGACCCGTCGACCCAGACCGAAACCCGCATGCTGACCGCAGACGGCGTGGTGCCGATCGACCCCTCGACGGAGTATGAGCGCCTGCAGGCCCTGACCGGCGGCCAGAACGCCATCGTCATCGCCCCGCGCCGCTCGCCGGGCTTCAAGCTGCCGGGCCTGTAAGCCCGGTCAGTCCACCAGGGCTCTCGGCAATTTGAAGGTCACGGCCTCGCGGACGCCGTCATCCTCGACCACGGTGGTGTCGAAGCGCAGACCGATGGCGTCCACCAGATCGGTGATCAGCTTTTCGGGGGCCGAGGCCCCTGCGGTGACGCCGACGGTCTGAACCGAATCGAACCAGCTCCAGTCGATGGCCGAGGCGTCATCAACCAGCCGTGCGTCACGGGCCCCCGCGCGCAGGGCCACCTCGACCAGCCGCGCCGAGTTGGACGAATTGGCCGACCCGATCACCAGGACCAGATCGCTGCCCTCGCCCAGTCGCTTGACGGCCTCCTGCCGATTGGTCGTGGCGTAGCAGATGTCCTCCTTATGCGGATCCGGCAGCTCGGGGAAGCGCGCCTTGAGCACCGACAGGATTTCCGCCGTGTCGTCGACCGAGAGCGTCGTCTGGGTCGCATAGGCCAGAGGCTGGTCGCCGGGTCGCTGGAAGGACTCGGCGTCCTCGACCGTTTCGACGAGAGAGATCGCCCCGGCCGGAAGCTGGCCCATGGTACCGATCACTTCCGGATGGCCCGCATGTCCGATCAGGATGATGTGCCGGCCCTCCTCGTGGCGGCGCTCGCACTCGACGTGGACCTTGGACACCAGCGGACAGGTGGCATCCAGAAAGAACATATCGCGGGACCGGGCCGCTTCCGGGACGGCCCGGGGGACGCCGTGGGCCGAGAACACGACCGGGCGGTCATCCGGGCACTCATCCAGTTCCTTGACAAACACCGCGCCCAGAGACTTCAGCCGCTCGACCACATGCCGGTTGTGAACAATCTCATGGCGCACAAAGACCGGCGCGCCGTACTTTTCGAGGGCCCGTTCGACAATCTGGATCGCCCGGTCGACGCCGGCGCAGAAGCCGCGCGGGGTGGCCAGACGCACGACCAGAGGCCGTCGATCCGAGGGGGCGGGGGCTGACATGTCCATACCCCCAAACTAGGCATCTCCATGCCATTGCGCCACCGGCCGTTTGCGGTGCCTCGCTTTAGCCGTTATCAGCAGGATGCTGTTGCCTTCGGATACCGGGCAAATGGCCCAACCAAACCCGGGAATTGTAGAGACACAGATGCGTCGCGTTCTTGCCCTTGCCTTCGTCGCCGCCGTTTCGCTGGCTGTCCTC
>JAHJYN010000219.1 GCA_018826885.1 Alphaproteobacteria bacterium
CACCGAGTTCGACCGGTTCAGCTCGCGCGTGGCCAGGGCGCGGACGGTGACGGTCAGGGATTGGGTGCCGGCATTCCCACCGATGGCCGAGACGATCGGCATCAGCACCGCCAGGGCGATGATCTGCTCAATGGTCGCCCCGAACCAGGAGATGACGCTGGCCCCCAGCACGGCCGTGCCGAGGTTGATCGCCAGCCAGGGGACGCGGCCCCGGACGATCTCGGAGATGGACGAGCCCCGGTCCTCATCCGACACACCGGCCAGACGCAGGATGTCCTCGCGGTTCTCTTCCTGGATGATGTTGACGATGTCATCGACGGTGATCTGGCCGACCAGTCGCCCCGCCGAGTCGATCACCGGCGCCGAGATCAGGTGGTATTTCTCGAAGACATAGGCGACCTCTTCCTGATCCTGATCGACGGCGATCTCGTTGATCGGCTCCATCAGGTCGGTGAGGGCGGCGCTGCGCGGGGCCCGCAGCAGCTGGCTGACGGCCACGCCGCCGACGGGCCGGTTCAGCGGGTCGACCACATAGATGTCGAAGAACAGTTCGGGCAATTCCTCGCCCTGGGCCCGGACGTGGTCGATGGTGTCGCCGACGCTCCAGAACTGGGGCGCGGCCATCACCTCGCGCTGCATCAGGCGGCCGGCGGAGTCCTCGGCATAACCCAGGCTGCTTTCGATCGCCGCCCGGTCCAGTTCCGGCATGGCGGCCAGAACGCGCTCGCGACGGTCGTCCTCGAGGTCCTCGACCACGGCGGCGGCGTCATCGGAGTCCAGCTCCTGCAGCGCTTCGGCCAGGGTCAGGTGGGGGACGCGCTCCAGCACCTCCTCGCGGATACCGTCATCCAGCTCGGGCAGGGTGGCGGCCAGCAGGTCGGGCGGCAGCCACAGCACGACCACGGCCCGATGCTCGACCGTCAGGAAGCCCATCAGGTCGGCGACGTCGGCGGGGTGCAGGTCTTCCAGCAGGCCGCGCAGACGCAGGCCATCGCCGTCGTCGGCGGCATCGACCACCTTTTCGACGAAGGCCGCCGTCAGCACATAGTCCTCGTCGAGGGCGACGTGCTCGATTTCGTCATCAGGGGCGGACGGCAGGGGGGCGTCTGCGGTGGTGATCACGCGTCGTCCTCCCCTGTTTTCGATCAGCTATGCGCCGATAACTCGTCCTTCGATATCAGATGGTGCGGTCGAGAGGCACCGTCGCAGCTGCTCGCTGTCGCTCATGCCGCCTCATTGGTCAAGCCGGATAAGGCCTTACGTGAGCCGGCGTATCGCATAGTTGCTCATAGGTCCGCGCTGTTTTGCGTGGTAAAGGGTGGACTGAAAGGTGGACCCTGTGCGGTACAACGCGCTGAACCAAATGACGGCTAAGAACCTCGGCGCTGGAAAGCATGCCGACGGGCAAGGTCTATGGTTGGTGAAGCGTGAGAAGGCTTTCGGTAAGTGGGTTCTGCGCTTGGCGGTCCACGGTTCCCGTAGGGAAATGGGCCTCGGCCGGTGGCCGGACGTGTCGATCGGAGAGGCTAGAGAGCTCGCTGAGGGCGCCAGGAAGCTCGTACGCTGCGGAACCGATCCCATAGCGGCCCGTAGGCGAGCGAAACGGGTCCAAGTGGTTCTGACCGTTCGGGAGGCCGTAGAGGGCTGTTTTGATGCTCGTAAAGCTGAACTGAAGCGGGATGGCGAGGCCGGGCGGTGGATGAGCCCGCTTTCGGTCCACATTCTGCCGAAGCTCGGTAAGCTCCCGGTCGAGGAACTGGACCAACACCTCATCAAAGAGACCCTCGACGGCATCTGGCACAAGAAACCGGAAGCCGCTGAGAAAGCCCTGAACCGGCTTTCGCTCACCCTCAAGCACGCCGCCGCGCTCGGTCTGGATGTTGACCTCCAGGCGACGATGAAAGCGCGTGCGCTCATGGGCAAGCAGCGCCGTACGACCGAGCATATCCCGTCCATGCCGTACGAGGACGCGCCGGCATTCTACCAGCGGCTAAAGGCGATGGAGGGCGTTTCCCCGGTGGCGTTGCGGTTCCTGATGCTCACGCTCGGCCGTACCAGTGAGGTGCGACTCGCGACGTTCGATGAGATCGCAGCGGATATCTGGCTGCTCACGGCGGAACGCCGGAAGGTGGGACCTGACTTCCGTATCCCGCTCTCGACTGAAGCACTTCGGTTGGTGAAGGATCGTCGGAGAGCCTCATCGAACGCGTACCTGTTCCCAGCGTACAAGGGTCAGCCGCTCTCTGACGCCGCTATGGCGAAGGTGATGAAGAACGCCGGGCTCGAGGCGAGACCGCATGGGTTCCGTGCGACATTCCGGACGTGGGCGGAAGAACAGACCGACGCTGCCTTCGAGCTCAAAGAGGCGTGCCTGGGCCATGTGGTGGATACCGGCGTGGTCGGGGCTTATCAGCGCAGCGACCGTCTGGTGAGGCGTCGAGCGCTGATGACGACGTGGGCGGAGTTTCTGACGAAGTCCTGAGCCGATGGCGGGGAGTTTCGGGCGGATGGTTCTCAACCGACGAGCGGAGGTGCCGGACGACGGCTAGGGTGAATTTTCGGACATGGTATTTGCCCCGCTCGATTGACCGCTGCCCTCAGTATCAGTCGCATTCCTCACGCCGAAAATGACTTTGAGCGATGTCCCCCGGCGCAAGAGCCCGCCAGAATCATGCGCGCGGCCCAAATACGATGATGGCCGCCCCGACCATGCAGAGCCCCGCGCCGAAGACGTCCCAACGATCTGGCCGCATCCCCTCGATCTGCCAAAGCCATATCAAGGAGCCGACGACGTAGATGCCGGCATAGGCGGCATAGGCGCGACCTGCGAACGCCACGTCGATCCGGGTCAGCGCCCATGCGAACACGATCAGCGCCGCGATGCCCGGCAGAGCCCAAAGCGGGCTGCGATCCAGCCGAAGCCAAGCCCAGAAGGCGAAGCAGCCGCCGATTTCGGCTGCGGCGGCGAGGACCATGTAGGCGAAGGATTTCACAAAGGCATTGAGAGCGTGTGCTGGTCCCGTCGTCAACGCGTCCATCCCGCTGCAACCGCGACCACCATACCCGCTGTGAAATCAGCTAGTTCAAAGCATCCAGTGACGCTCGGGATGCTACATGAACCAAATGATCCGCAGCTTCTGCCTGACGCTCGTCGCGGGTAGAGGCTGACGGTGCGGCGGTGCCGTCGTCGAGAGCGAGCGATGGGCACTCTCAGGAAGCTGGGGACGCCACTGGCTCCCAACCAGCGCCGGTCGCTGGACTTCGTTTCCGACCAGCTGACCGACGGTCGCATGTCGATGAGCGGGTATGACGATATCGGCTCGGGCGGCGAACAGGCTGGCCGAACCGATTAGCCAGAGCACGCCGATCGCAACGGCGATCATTCGTCCTCCGCGGTCTTGTGGTCCAAGGGTCAGACAGGCCAAGCCGACGCCGCCCAGAATCACGGCATAGCCGAGATGCAGCGGGACGCCGTGAGACCCGGACAAGATGACGGCAAGGCAGAAGACGACGCCTGCCGCGAGGAGGCTTGCGACCCCAGCGACGACGAGATCCAGTGTCAGGTTCGGCTTAGGTGGGGGCCTTTGCCGCGACCGCCTGATCCTGGCGCGGCCCTCCTTCCAGCGAATGCCGCGACTCCGGACGGTGAACCGCTTGCCAGCCACGGCGTCAGGGCCTGACGCCGCGGGACGGCGCGTCCTCGTGGCGAGCCACCAAGATCCTCATCCGGATGATCTCGGCCTCCTGGGCGGCGATGATCTCACGCGCGAGGCTTTGGACGTCAGCGGCCTCTCCGTGCTCGACCGCGATCTTCGCCATGGCGACGGCACCTTCGTGATGAGCGATCATGCCGCGAAGGAAGTCGATGTCGGCGTCGCCCGTATAGGCAACGGCCATCTCCCGGTGCATCCGGTCGTTCGCATCTCGATAGGCCGGGGTGGAGGGTGCCTCCCCTGGCGTTGCGCCCTTGGTCTGATAACCACCGACATCGCGGGTGGATGAGGGGGGTGTCGATTCCGCTGCAGGCCGTGACCGTGCCGTCAGCATGCCGTAGGCGAAGGCCGACAGCGCGAGGAACACGGCGATGACGGAAACCCAGCCGATGCGCTTCATGACGGTGTTCCGTTCGGGTCTGGAGCCGCCGTAGCGACCGCCACGTCAGAAGAGCCAACGGGGCTGATCGGATCGCGGTAGCCGAGGAGCCGAAGGGCATTGAACACGACCAGAAGGGTCGAGCCCTCGTGCATCGCCACGGCCGGTCCGATGCCGAGACCGAAGATGGTGGCAGGCACGAGGACGGCGACCACGCCAAGGCTGACGACCAGGTTCTGCAGGATGATGCCGCGGGTTCGGCGACTGAGCCCGACGGCGAAGGGCAGTTGCGAGAGATCGTCGGACATCAGGGCGACATCCGCCGTCTCCAGCGCGACGTCGGAACCGGCCGCGCCCATGGCGATGCCCACAGTCGCAGTGGCCATGGCCGGGGCGTCGTTCACCCCGTCCCCGACCATGGCGATCTTGCCCTCTGCGCGGAGCCGTTTGATAGCCTCCACCTTGTCCTCGGGCATGAGGTCGCCCCAAGCTTCGGAAAGGCCGACCTGGCTCGCGATCGCCTGAGCCGCCTTCTGATGGTCCCCCGAGATCATGATCATCCGGGATACGCCCAGCGCGCGCAGGGCCTCAAGCGTGGTGCGGGCTGCCGCGCGTGGCGTGTCCAAAAGACCGATCACCCCGAGATCGCGCTCGCCCTGGCGCACGACCATCAGGGTGCGTCCATCCTCCCGGAGCCGCTTCACGGCGGCCTCCGCTTCCTGACCCAGGGGAGCGACGCCATCGGCGCCGAACATCTCGGGCTTGCCGATGAGGACCGTCGCGCCCCCAAGCTGAGCGGTGACGCCCTTCCCGGTCAAACTCTTCAGGTCCGACGCCGGAGCAATCGTCTTGCCGCCGAGACGTTCGGACCCGTCGCGGGCGATGGCTTCCGCCAGAGGGTGGTCGCTCAGCCGTTCCACGGCGACGGCGGTCATGAGCAGATCAGTCTCGCTCGCGCCGCCCACGGGCACGATGTCCGTGATGCGGGGCCGCCCCTCCGTCAGGGTGCCGGTCTTGTCGAAGGCGATGGCATTGAGGGAGCCGAGGTGTTCAAGCGGCGCGCCACCCTTGATCAGGACGCCCGCCCGAGCCGCTCGCGCCACGCCGGACAGGACGGCGCTGGGCGTGGCGATGGCGAGGGCGCAAGGGCTGGCCGCCACCAGGACCGCCATGGCCCGGTAGAAACTGTCGCGGAACGGCTCGTCGACCACCACCCAGGCGAACAGGAGGAGGAAGGCGAGGCCGAGCACCACGGGCACGAAAATCCGTTCGAAGCGATCGGTAAATTGCTGGGTCGGAGACTTCTGGGTTTCGGCCTCGCTCACCATTCGGACGACCTTGGCCAGCGTCGTGTCGGTTGATTTGCGCGTCGCCTCGATCTCGATCGATCCCGACCCGTTGATGGTTCCCGCGAAAACGATCGAAGCAGACGCGATCTGCGCGGGACGAGCGCGGGCGGCCTCGGCATCGGTCACCGGTTGTTTGTCAACGGGCATGCTCTCGCCTGTCACCGGAGCCTGGTTGATGCTGGTAGCACCGACCACGACGAAGCCGTCCGCCGGCAGCCGCTCGTTCGGTCGAACCACGATCGTGTCGCCGACCTCGACCTCTTCGACCGGCACTTCAACAACCTCGTCGCCCCGACGAACATGAGCGGTGCGCGGTGCCAGGTCGGCCAGGGCCTCGATCGCGCGTTTGGCGCGCCCCATCGCGTAGTGTTCGAGAGCGTGGCCGATGCTGAAGAGAAAGAGGAGCAACGCGCCTTCCGCCCAGGCGCCGAGCGCCGCTGCACCGGCGGCGGCTACGAGCATCAGGGTGTCGATCTCGAAGCGCTTGTTGCGGAGGTTTTCGAAAGCCTCGCGGAACGTGAAGAAGCCGCCGAAGCCATAGGCGACAAGATACAGACAGAGAGGCAGCCACGCCGGAACGCCGGGAGCCAGCCTTTCGAGACCGAAGCCCAGCGCCAGTGCGACGCCGCTCGACACAGCGAAGATCACCTCGGTGTTCGACCCGAACACGCCGCCATGCGCGTGGGCGTCAGCCCGCGCCTTTTCATTCGCATGGTCATGGCCGTCCCCGGCTTGATGGTCGGTATCGGACGAACTCATCGGACCGCCTCCTCAGTGTCTTCGGTGCGAGCGGCGTCTCGAAGGATTTCGACCCCGCCCTTGATCGCGAGCGCGGCCACCAGCAACCCGACCACGAGGTCCGGCCAGGCCTGATCGAGCCACAACACGAGCCCGCCGGCGACGAGAATGCCGCCGTTCGCGGCGAAGTCGTTCAGGCTGAATGTCTCAGCGGCGTCCATGTTCACGTCATCGGACGTGACCCGTTTCAGCAACATCAGGCAAATCAGGTTCACGACCGCCGCCACGAGGGCCAGACCCATCATCGTCCAGCCGACCGGTTCAGCTCCGAACCACCATCGTCGGCCGACGTCTATCAGCACCCCGACGGCGAACAGCAGCAGCAGAATGCCGGACAGACGCGCCGCGCCTTTCTTCCAGGACACGGCGCGGCCAACCGCGAGAAAGCTGATCAGATAGACGACCGAGTCCGCGCCGTTGTCGACCGCATTGGCGAGCAGGGCGCTGGAGTCGGCGAGGATGCCGCCCGCGCCCAGCCCCACGAAGAGCAGCGCGTTGAGGATGAGGACCACCAGCAGCGTCCGTCGCTGCTGGTGGTCCTGAGCGGTCAGTGCCGTCAATCGTCCATCCCTTCCGACGCCCTGTGCTTGACCGCCCTCGCCGCAAACGTCGGTAGGACGAGCAAGGTCAGGATGGTGGCCGTCAGCAGGCCGCCGATTACGACCGTAGCCAGAGGCTTCTGAACCTCAGCCCCCGCACCGTGTGCCAGCGCCATGGGGATGAAGCCGACGATGGCGACCAGGGCGGTGGTCAGAACAGCGCGAAGACGGCTGGACGCTCCTTCGATGGCGGCGTCGTAGGGGGTCAGACCCGCCGTCAGCCGTTCCCGGATGGCCTGCATCAGCACCAGGCCGTTCAGGGTCGCAACGCCGGAAACGGCGATGAAGCCGACCGCCGCAGAGACCGAGAAGGGCATCCCGCGCAGGAGCAACGCCAACGCGCCGCCGACCAGAGCCAAGGGCACGCAGGCGAAGACCAATCCGGCCTCCGCGAACGAGCCCAGGGCCAGGAACAGCAACACGCCGATCAGGACGAAGACGACCGGGATGACCAGGCCGAAGCGTTGCTCGGCCCGTTTGAGGTTCTCGAACTGGCCGCCCCAATCCAGATAGACCCCGGCGGGCAGTTCGATCTCCGCGACCTGGCTCTGAGCGTCTGTGACGAAGCCGCCCAGATCGCGGCCGCGCACATTGGCCTGGACCACCATGCGACGGCTGCCGTTCTCACGGCTGATCTGGTTCGGTCCCTCGCCGGTCTGGATGCGCGCCACCGAGGACAGCGGCACGATGACGCCGGTGTCCGAAACGATCGGCAGGGCCGCCAGCGCCGCCGGGTCGTTGCGGGCGTCATCGGGCAGACGCACGACCACGTCGAAGCGCCGGTCGCCCTCGAAGATGCGCCCGGCCTCGGCTCCGCCGATTCCGGCCGAGACCGCTTCGCTAACGTCAGCGGCGGACAGACCATAACTGGCGGCGGCGGTGCGATCGACGCTGACGGTCAGAGTGGGCAGGCCGGAAGCCTGTTCCACCCGCACGTCCGCAGAGCCGGTCGTCTCACGCAGAGAGGCCGCCACCTGATCCGCCACGCGCTGAAGCGTGTCGAAGTCGTCGCCGTAGACCATGACGGCGAGATCGGTGCGGACGCCCGAGATCAGTTCGTTGAACCGCAGTTCGATCGGCTGGCTGAACTCGAAATTGTTGCCAATCTGCTGACCCGCGACCTCCTCCAGCCGTTCGATCAGTTCCTCTTTCTCCAGGCTCGGATTGGGCCAGTCCTTGCGATCCTTCAGCACGATCACGCTGTCGGAGATGTTGGGCGGCATCGGGTCCACCGCCGCCTCGGCCGTGCCGGTGCGCGAGAACATGGTCTCGACCTCGGGCTGGGCCTTGATGGCGCGCTCCAGGGCCATCTGCATGGCCAGGGACTGCTCCAGCGACGCCGAGGGAACGCGCAGCGCCTGCATGGCGATGTCGCCTTCGTCGAGCGTCGGGATGAACTCGCGACCCAGGGACATGAAGGAGACCGCGCCGATGGCCAGCGTTGCGACGGCCGAGATCAGAACGACCTTGGGCCGCGCGACCGCCGCCTTGATCGCCGGCTGAATGAACCGGCGGGCAAAGCGCAGAATCCAGGTCTCGTGTTCGACCGCCTGACTGTCCGCATCGACGTGGACCGTCTTGGGATCGCGCACGAGCAATGCCGTCATGGCAGGCACGAAGGTGAAGGAGAAGATGAAGGCTCCGACCAGGGCCAGCATGACGGTCGCGCCCATGGGCTGGAACGTCTTGCCCTCGACGCCTTCCAGCATCAGCAGGGGCGCAAACACGAGCAGGATGATTAGCTGGCCGAAAGCGGCGGGCTTGACCATCTGGCGCGCCGACTGGACCGCGACGTCCAGACGCTCATGCCGGGTGAGCATCCGCCCAACCGCCGCCCGACGTTGGGTCAGCATCAACAGGGTGTTCTCGATCACGACGACCGCCCCATCGACCATCAGGCCGAAGTCGAGGGCGCCCAGGCTCATCAGGTTTCCGCTGATGCCGAACCGGTTCATGCCGATGACGGCGAACAGGAAGGACAGCGGGATCATCAGGGCGGTTATCGTCGCGGCGCGAATGTTACCGAGCAGCAGGAACAGCACGACCACAACCAGCAGCGCGCCCTCGGTCAGGTTCCGGGCCACAGTCGAGATCGTCGAGTTGACCAGTTCGCTGCGGTTCAGCACCGGAAGGGCGACGATGCCCGGCGGCAGGCTGTCGTCCACCTCCGCCAGCCGTTCGGCGGCGGCCTGGGCCACGGTGCGGCTGTTGCCGCCCGCGATCATCAACGCCGTGCCGAGAACCGCTTCGTGCCCGTCTCGGCTGGCGCCGCCCAGGCGCGGGGCCTGACCGATCTCGACCGTGGCGACGTCGGCGACCCGGACGACCAGACCGCCACGATTGACGACCGGGGCCTG
>JAHJYN010000220.1 GCA_018826885.1 Alphaproteobacteria bacterium
CAGATCGCCCAGATCCTGGCGGGCTACAGTCTGGGGGAAGCCGACCTTCTTCGCCGCGCCATGGGCAAGAAGAAGAAGGAGGAGATGGATTTCCAGCGGGCGCGCTTCATTGCGGGCGCTTCGGAACGCGGCGTGTCCGAGGAGCAGTCGGGCGGTATCTTCGATCTGGTGGCCAAATTCGCCGGCTATGGCTTCAACAAGTCACACGCCGCCGCCTATGCGATGATCAGCTACCAGACGGGCTGGCTGAAGGCGAACCACCCGGTCGAGTTCTTCGCCGCCTCCATGTCGCTGGATATCTCCAATACCGACAAGCTGGCCATCTTCTATCAGGACGCCCGCAAGGCCGGGGTGACCCTGATGGCGCCCGACATCAACCGCTCGTCGGCGGACTTTGACGTCGCGTACGACGATCAGGGCAAGGGCGCGGTCCTTTATGCCCTTGGTGCGATCCGCAACGTCGGGCTCGAGGCCATGCGCCATGTGGTCCAGGTGCGCGAGGAGGGGGGGCGCTTCGCCGACCTGTTCGACTTCCTCGAGCGGGTCGATCCCCGGGCGGTCAACAAGCGGGCGCTGGAGGGTCTGGCCAAGGCCGGGGCGCTGGACAGCCTGCACCCCAACCGGCGCCAGATCATCGACCAGGCCGATACGCTGATGGCCTATTGCCAGAGCGTGGCCGCCGAGCGCGCCTCGTCGCAGGTCAGCCTGTTCGGCGCGGATCAGGCCCATGCTGGCCGGCCGCGTCTGAAGTCGGTCGAGCCCTGGGTGGGGCCGGAGCGGCTGGACCAGGAACTGTCGGCGGTCGGCTTCTATCTGTCGGGCCACCCGCTGGAGGACATGGAGGCCGCCCTGCGTCGCAAGCGGGTGACCTTCGCGGCCGAGGCCCTGTCGCTGGCCGAGGGCGGCCACGAGGCCTTCCTGATGGCCGGGGTCGTTCGCCGCCGTCAGGAACGGACCAGCGCCAAAAGCGGCGAGAAATTCGCCTTCGTCAATTTCTCGGACCCGACGGGTGAGTTCGAATGCCTGTTCACGCCGGACGCGCTGCGTCGCTATCGCGACGTGCTGGAGGTCGGTGCCGCCCTGATGGTCCGGGTGCGGGCCAAGGCCAGCGATGGTGAGGTCCGCTTCTTCGGCGACGAGGCTAGCCGCATGGATGCGGCCATCGAGCAGTCCGACGTCAATTTGCGGGTGCACGTCTCCGGCCGGGGGTCGGATCCGGCGGCCCTCAAGGCCCGGCTGGACCGGTCGGCGCTCAAGGGCGGTGGACGCGGCGGGGAGGTCAGCCTGATCGCGACCCTTGAGGGGCGCCGTGAGGTCGAGGTGAAACTGCCCGGACGGTACCGGCTGGATGCAGCCCTGCGCGGCGCGCTGAAAACCGTGCCGGGCGTCGTGCTGCTGGAGGAGGCCTGATGACCGAGACGACAACCCACAAGGGGTCCTGTCACTGTGGCGCGGTGGCTTTCGAGGCCGACATGGACCTGTCGGGTGTGATCGAGTGCAACTGTACCCACTGCTATCGCAAGGGGCTGATGCTCGGCTTCGTCAAGCCCGATGCCTTTCGCCTGATCCGGGGCGAGGACCGGCTGAGCGAATATCTGTTCAACCGCCATGTCATCAGTCACCGGTTCTGCCGGGTCTGCGGCGTCGAGCCGTTCGGGGCGGGTAAATCCTCCGATGGCCAGGATATGATCGCCGTCAACGTCCGCACGCTGGATGACGTCGAGCCCTGGACGATCGAGACGATCCGCTTTGACGGACTGACGAGGCTCTGATCGAGCCCGGTGTCAGCGGGCACGGCGCTTGCCCTTTCCCGTGATCTCGCCTATATGCCCGCGCACTTCACACGCAGGCGTGGCGCGTTCCGGGGAGACATCCTGGTCGAGCCGTTCCGAGGGACCCGTCGGTCCTTTTCACCGTCTGCGGCGGATTGAATCGGAAAAAGGACTACACGATCATGGCTCTGCCTGAATTCTCGATGCGTACCCTGCTGGAAGCGGGCGCCCACTTCGGCCACCAGACCCACCGCTGGAACCCGAAGATGGAGCGCTACATCTTCGGCTCGCGCTCCAACATCCACATCATCGACCTGTCGCAGTCGATCCCGCTGCTGCACCAGGCGCTGGTCGCCGTGCGCGAAGTTGCGGCCAAGGGCGGCCGCGTGCTGTTCGTCGGCACCAAGCGTCAGGCGTCGGATCCCGTGGCCGAGGCAGCCAAGCGCTGCGCCCAATACTATATGAACAACCGCTGGCTCGGCGGCACCCTGACCAACTGGAAGACCGTCTCGGGTTCGATCCAGCGCCTGCGGGAACTGGATGCCCTTCTGGAAACCGGCGGCGAAGGCCGTCAGAAGAAGGAGCTGCTGACCCTGACCCGCGAGCGCGACAAGCTGGAGCTGTCGCTGGGCGGTATCAAGGACATGGGCGGCCTGCCGGACATCATGTTTGTGATCGACACCAACAAGGAAGCGATCGCCATCCTGGAAGCGCGCAAGCTGAACATTCCGGTGATCGCCATCCTCGACACCAACTGCGATCCCGACGGCATCACCTATCCGATCCCGGGCAATGATGACGCCGCGCGCGCCATCCAGACCTATTGCGATCTGATCGCTGACGCGGTCCTGGACGGTCTGGCCGCCGGTCAGTCGGCTTCGGGCGTCGACATCGGCGCCTCGGAAGCGCCCCCGGTCGAGCCGGCCCTCAAAGCCAAGGCCCCCAAGGCTGAAGCCGAGGCTGCGCCTGCCGACGCCGAAGCGATCGCCGAGGAAATGATCGCTGCCGAAGAGGCTCCCGCCGCCGAAGCTGCGCCGGAAGCCGCCGAGACGGACAAGGCCGAGGCCTGAAGCCCGGCGGTTCACCGCGACCGCCAAACTGTTACGCGGCCGGGCTAAACCAGCCCGGCCGTTCCCGCATTACGAATATCAGGAGATTGAACATGGCCGAGATCACCGCTGCCCTCGTGAAGGAACTGCGCGAGCGTTCGGGCGTGGGCATGATGGACTGCAAGAAGGCCCTGCAGGAAACCGACGGTGACATCACCGCCGCCATCGACTGGCTGCGCGCCAAGGGCCTGTCCAAGGCCGCCAAGAAGGCCGACCGCGTCGCTGCTGAGGGCCTCGTCGCCGTCGCCACCCGTGAAGACGGCAAGGGCGAAATCGGTGCTGCCATCGAGTTCAACGCCGAGACCGACTTCGTGGCCCGCAATGACCTGTTCCAGGACGCGGCCAAGTCGTTCGCCCAGCTGGGGCTCGAGCACCACACCGTGGAAGCCATCCACGGCGCCACGCTCGAGAACGGCTCGACCGTCCAGGACGAAGTGACCCGCCTGATCGCCACGATCGGCGAGAACATGCAGCTGCGCCGCGCCGCCCGCCTGTCGGTCGAGGAAGGCGTCGTCTCCTCCTACGTCCACAATGCCGTGTCGCCGGGCGTGGGCCGCATCGGTGTGCTGGTGGCCCTGGAAGGCGCAGGCGACAAGACGGCCCTGCGCGAACTGGGCCGCAAGATCGCCATGCACGTCGCCGCCACGGCGCCGCTGTCGCTCAACACCGACGACCTGGACCCTGCCGCCATCGAGAAGGAACGCGCTGTTCTGACCGAGAAGGCCAAGGAGGAGGGGCGCCCGGACAACATGATCGACAAGATCGTGTCCGGCCAGATCGCCAAGTTCCAGAAGGACGTCGTGCTGTCGAAACAGCCCTTCGTCATGAACCCGGACGTGACGGTCGAGCAACTGGTCGCCGATACGGCCAAGGAACTCGGCTCGTCCAACCTGAAGCTGGCCGGATTCGTCCGCCTGGCTCTCGGCGAAGGCGTGGAGAAGGTCGAAGGACCGGACTTCGCTGCCGAAGTCGCCTCGATGACGGCCGGCTAGGGCCCGATTGGTCGAATACCGTTCCGATCTGTGATCGGAGCGTTGCATACGGGGGCGCGTTGGGCTTTGAAGGCCCACGCGCCCCTTCTTTATGGCCGCCTGTCCGACGGGCGGTCGCTTGCTGACGGAAACGACATGCCCAACCCCTCATCCGGATATCGATACAAGCGCGTCCTGCTGAAGGTGTCGGGCGAGGTCCTGATGGGCGATCAGGGGTTCGGCATTGATATCGGGACGGTCGAATCGGTCGCCGAAGCGGTCGCGCGCGTGGCGCGTCAGGGCGTCGAGGTGTGCCTCGTCATCGGCGGCGGAAACATTTTCCGCGGCGTGTCCAAGGCCGCCGCCGGGCTGGAGCGCACCACGGCCGACTATATGGGCATGCTGGCGACGGTCATGAACGCGCTCGCCATGCAGGGCGCGCTCGAGAAAATGGGCGTCCAGACGCGCGTCCAGAGCGCCTTGACGATGAATGCGGTGGCCGAGCCCTATATCCGTCGGCGCGCGCTGCGGCACCTCGAGAAGGGCCGCGTGGTGATCTTTGCCGCCGGCGTCGGCGCGCCCTTCTTCACCACCGATTCGGGGGCCGCGCTCCGCGCCGCTGAAATGGGCTGCGATGCCCTGCTGAAGGGCACCAGTGTCGACGGCGTCTACAGTGCCGATCCCAAGAAGGACCCGTCGGCGACCCGCTATGACACCCTGACCTATCACGATGTGCTGGCGAAGGACCTGCGCGTCATGGACGCCTCGGCCGTGGCCCTGATGCGCGACAGCGGCATTCCGATTGTCGTCTTCTCGATCCGGGAGGATGACTCCCTCGACAAGGTCCTTCGCGGGGAAGGTGCCTTCACCGTCATCCAGTCCGGCGCTAGAAGCGACGGCTGAGCGAACCGACATCAGAGCGAGAACGACATGGCAAAGCCCGACCTGAAAACCTACCGCGACCGTATGGACAAGGCGGTCAGTGCGCTCAAGGACGAGTTCGCGGGTCTGCGGACAGGCCGGGCCAACTCCGGCCTGCTGGATCCGGTTCAGGTCGAGGCCTATGGCTCGACCTCGCCCCTGAATGCGGTGGCCGCCATCAGCGTCCCCGAACCGCGCATGATCACGGTCAACGTCTGGGACCGCGGCATGGTGGTGTCGGTCGAAAAGGCGATTCGTGCAGCCGGCCTTGGCCTCAATCCGATCGTCGATGGTCAGATGCTGCGCATCCCCGTGCCGCCGCTGACGGAGGAGCGCCGCAAGGACCTGGTCAAACTGGCCGGAAAGTATGCCGAGCAGCAGAAGATCGCGGTCCGGAACGTCCGCCGCGACGCCAATGACGACCTGAAGAAGGCGGAGAAGGCCAGCGACATCAGTCAGGATGAGCAAAAGAAGATGGAGGCCGAGGTCCAGAAGGACACGGATGCCGCCATCAAGCGCATCGACGAGATGATGAAGACCAAGGAAGTCGAGATCATGCAGGTGTGACGACCTTCGGGCCCCCCAACGCGCCTGAGCCTTCGCCTTCCCGGACCGATACGGTCACGGGACCGGCCCACGTCGCCCTGATCATGGACGGCAACGGTCGCTGGGCTGAGAGGCGGGGCCTGCCGCGGGCGGCGGGTCATCGCGAGGGGGTCCAGGCGCTGAAGCGCACGGTCAGAGGCGCCGCTGACCTGGGTATCCGCTGCCTGACCGTCTTCGGCTTCTCGACCGAGAATTGGAAGCGCTCGGCCGAGGAGGTCTCGGACCTCATGGGGCTGGTACGCGCCTATGTCGGCAGCGATCTGGACCGGCTGAAGCGCGAGGGTGTGCGGATCCATATTCTGGGACGCAGGCAGGGGCTCCCGGACGACATCGCCGCCATCGTCGACCGTGCCGAACAGCAGACCGCCCACAACGACCGCTTTCTGCTTCAGGTGGCCTTCAACTATGGCGGCCGGGCCGACATCGCCGACGCGGTGAACAAACTGGTCCAGCAGGCGCTGGAGCGGGGCGAGGGCACCCCCGCCATCAGCGAGGACGACATCGGGTCTGCGCTGTCGACCAACCGGGGACCGCCGGTGGATCTGATCATCCGCACCTCGGGCGAGCAAAGGCTGTCGAACTTCCTGCTCTGGGAAGCGGCCTATGCCGAGATGGTGTTCCAGGACATCCTGTGGCCCGACTACGGCCCCGCCGCCCTGACCGAGGCGGTCGAGGAATATCATCGGCGCGACCGCCGGTTCGGGGGCCGCGCGCCGACTCCGCAGATGGCCGCATCCCGATGACCATCCCGTTCGGAAACCTCGGCATGCGGGTGGTTTCGGCGCTCGTGCTGGCGCCGCTCGCCGTGCTGGCCATCTGGGCGGGCAGTCTGTGGTTCCTGGCCATCATGCTCGCGGCCTGTGTGCTTCTGGCCCGGGAATGGGCCGAGATGAGCGCGCGCGAACGCCCGGGGCCGATCTTCTGGGCCGTGGCTTTGTCGCTGGTCGCCGTGGCGGCGATTGCCCACACCGGCGCGATGTCCCCGGCTCTGGTGACCCTTGTTTTCGCGGCGGCTGCGGCGGGGTTGTTCGCCAAACGGGTCCGACAGGAAGGTCTCGATGCCGCCTATGGAGTCCTCTACCTCGGCTGGCCCGCAATTCTTCTGATCTGGCTGCGCGACGGCCAGTCCGGTGTGGGGCTCAGCTGGACGATTATGGTTTTCGTCGTGGCCTGGTCATCCGATGTCGCCGCCTTCATTGTCGGCAGCGTGCTCAAGGGGCCCAAGCTGTGGCCCCGGTATTCGCCCAACAAGACCTGGTCGGGATTTGCTGGCGGACTCATGGCCGGCGCGGGGGCAGGGGCCCTGATCGCCGCCCTGCTTCCCCTCGACCTCCCGAATCCATCTTGGGCCTGGGGCCTGTTGCTGGGCTTTGCTGCCGCTCTGGCCACCATGGCGGGGGATCTGTGGGAGTCCGCCCTCAAGCGCCGCTTTGGCGTCAAGGACGCGGGCGGGCTGATTCCGGGTCACGGCGGCCTGCTGGACCGCGTGGACGGCCTGATGTTCGCCGCCGTGGTTCTCGCCGGTGCCCGTCTGCTGTTCATCCTGACGGACGCGACTGCGTGATGCAGCGTCGTGTCAGCATTCTGGGAGCCACCGGCTCGGTCGGCAGTTCGACCCTCGCCCTGATGGACGAGGCCGATCGCGCCGGGACGGCCCGGTTTTCGGTCGTGGCGCTCACCGGAGGGCGCAATATCGCCCGACTGGCCGAAGCGGCACGGCGTTGGCGTCCGGAGTTCGTGGTCACGGCCTGGCCTGAACTGAAAGCCGATCTGGAGGCCGCGCTGGCAGGCACCGGAATCGAGGTCGCGGCCGGAGAAGCGGCCCTGGTCGAGGCTGCGCTCAGGCCGGCGGACTGGATCATGGCGGCGATTGTCGGGGTGGCCGGGCTCAGGTCGACCTGGGCGGCAGCGGGCACCGGCGCGACCGTGGGACTGGCCAACAAGGAGAGTCTGGTCTGCTGCGGCCCCGCCCTGATGCGGCGTGCGACGGCGGCGGGCGGACGCATCCTGCCGGTCGATTCCGAGCATTCGGCCATCTATCAGGTCTTTCCCCATGATCGCCCCGAGCGTGTTCGCAAGCTGGTCCTGACAGCTTCGGGCGGACCGTTCCGACAGACCCCGGCATCCGAACTGCAGGGGGTCACGCCTGAACGCGCTGTCAGTCACCCGAACTGGAGTATGGGGGCCAAGATCTCCGTCGACAGCGCCACCCTGGCCAACAAGGGGCTCGAGATGATCGAGGCGGCCTGGCTGTTCGCCATGCCGGAAGCGAAGATCGATGTCGTCGTCCACCCCGAGTCGATTATCCACAGCCTTGTGGAATGCGTGGATGGATCGACGCTCGCCCAGATGGGGCCGCCCGACATGCGGACTCCCATTGCCTATGCCCTGGCCTGGCCGGACCGCATGGACTGGTCTGCACCGCCGCTCGATCTGATCTCATTGGGCCGGTTGACGTTCGAGGCCCCCGATACCGGGCGGTTCCCGGCCCTGGATCTCGCCCGGCAGGCGCTTCGGACGGGCGGGGCGGCGCCGGCGATCTTCAATGCGGCCAATGAGGTCGCTGCCCTCGCTTTCCTTGACCGGCGTCTGGGCTTTCTCAATATTGCCGCAGTCATAGCCGACACCCTTGAAATGGCGTCGGCTTCGGACCTTGTCGGAGGGTCCGGGGACGCCTGCGAAGCGGCCCTGGCCGTGGATCAGGAAGCCCGTCGTCTGGCCCGGATCTGTCTGGACCGCCGCGGGCAGGCTGCATGATCCGGTCCGGATCGACGAGGGGGAGTTGAGCGACCGCATGATGGACTTTCTGGCCCAGGCGCCGCTCTATGTGCTGCCCTTTTTGCTTGTTCTCACAGTTGTGGTGACGATCCACGAGCTGGGCCACTTCCTCGTGGCGCGGGCCTTCGGCGTGAAAATCGACCGGTTTGCCATCGGCTTCGGTCGGGGCCTGTTGTCCCGGACGGATCGCCACAACACCGAGTGGCGGCTGGGGTGGATCCCGCTGGGCGGCTATGTGAAGTTTTCGGGCGACCTCGATCCGTCCAGTGTGCCGGATCAGGCGGGCCTCGCCGAGCTGAAGGACCGGATCATCGCCGAGCAGGGCCCCGAGGCGATCCGCGACTATTTCCATTTCAAGCCGGTCTGGCAGCGTGCCCTGATCGTGCTGGCGGGGCCCATGGCCAATTTCGTCCTGGCCATCGTGGTCTTCACCCTGCTGTTCTCGCTGATCGGTGTTGAAATTCGTCCGGCCCGGGTGGGGCAGGTCTTCGCCGGAAGTCCTGCGGCGGCCGCAGGATTCCAGCCCGGCGATCTCATCACAGGCATCAACGGGCGACGGATCGAGGATCAGCGCGATGTCACCCGGATCGTCTCGCTGAGCAGCGGCGACCGGTTGCGCTTTATGGTCGAGCGGGGTGGGAACGAACTGACCCTCGTCGCTGTTCCGGAACGCGAGATCTTCACCGACCCGGTGGCGGGTCGAATTTCGGTCGGGCGCATCGGTCTGGGCCTGCTTCCCACGACCGATGAGGTGCGACACGTCCGGTATAGCCCGATCGCGGCCGTCGGGCAGGCAGTGTCCCAGACCGGCGACGTGCTGGCCACCAGTATCCGCTACATCGGCCGCATCTTCATGGGCCGCGAGAGCGGCGACCAGCTGAGCGGACCCATCGGGATCGCCAAGGCCTCCGGCGCCCTGACCAGTGCGGCTGTCGAGGCCAATCCGGACCCGGGCGCCACCGCTTTCAATCTCATTGTCACCATGACAAGCTTCGCTGCCATACTTTCGATCGGAATTGGCTTTCTAAACCTCTTGCCGATCCCGATCCTGGATGGCGGACACCTGGTTTTTTATGGCTATGAAGCTGTTGCCAAGAAGCCCGTGGCGGCCCGCTTTCAGGAGGCAGGGTTCAGGGTCGGTCTTGCTTTGCTGGCAGGTTTGATGTTGTTCGCCACCTGGAACGATCTACAAAAGCTGAACCTGTTCAAATTCCTCGGCGGGCTCGCTTGATGAGCCGGCGCCAGCCCCCGATGGGACCCGTGATGCATAAGTCTTCCTTTTCCGCCCCTTACATCTCCGCCGGTCGCGCCAGCGCTGTAGCGCTTGTGATCGGTGCGGGTCTGGCCGGGCCGGTTCTGGCCCAGGAAACCCCGCCGCCGCCCGTGCAGGCGCAGCCGGTGGCCCAGGATCCGACGCAGGACCAGCGCGTGCTGGTGACGGCTATCGAGGTGCGTGGCAGCAACCTGCGGATCGAGGACGCCACGGTGCTGTCCTACCTTCCGATCCGGCCCGGCGATACGGTCGACGCAGTGGTCATCGATGTCGCCGTGCGGACCCTTTCGCGCACCGGCCTGTTCGCCGACGTCCAGATGGGTGTCCAGAACGGGGTCCTGATCGTCGAGGTGGTCGAGAACCCGATCATCAACCAGGTGATCTTCGAGGGTAACGGCGCCATTGGTGACGACAAGCTCAGCGAGGAAGTCACCATCCGTCCGCGCGGCATCTACACCCGTGCCCGCATCCAGGACGACGTTGGCAAGATCGTCGAACTGTACCGCCTGTCCGGCCGGATTTCCGCCAGCGTAACGCCCAAGATCGTTCAGCTCGATCAGAACCGCGTCGATGTGATCTTCGAGATCGACGAGGGCCCCGAGACGGGTCTGCAGGCCATCACCTTCATCGGTAACCAGGCCTTCTCCGACGGGGATCTGCGCGAGGTCATGGTGTCGAAGCAGTCGCGCTGGTGGCGGCTGTTCACCAGCAATGACAACTACGATCCGAACCGTCTCGATTATGACCGGGAGCAACTGCGCGAGTTCTATACGAACCGCGGCTATTACGACTTCCGCGTCCTGTCGGCGGTAGCAGAGCTCCTCCCGGACGACAGCGCCTTCTCCATCACCCTGACGGTGGACGAGGGCGATCGCTACAATTTCGGCGAAGTCGATGTGGTTACCGAAAATGACCGCCTGAATGCCGACTTCCTGAAGCTGATCCTGCCGATCCGTGAGGGCGACCTCTACGAGAGTGGCAAGATCGAGCAGGCGGTGGACACCCTGACCTTTGCCGCCGGCTCGGCGGGCTATGCGTTTGTCGAGATCACGCCCAGCTATCGCCCGAACCCCGAGACCGATACCGTCGACGTGACCTTCAACGTCGCCGAGGGCCAGCGGGTCTATGTCGAGCGGATCAATGTGGTCGGCAACACACGGACCATCGATCCGGTCATCCGCCGCGAACTGGCCCTGACCGAAGGCGACGCCTTCAATCGGACCCTGGTCGAGCGCTCGCGCAACAACCTGCGCGGCCTCGGCTTCTTCAAGGATGTCACGATCGAGGAAGTCCGGGGCTCGGCCCCCGACCGTTCGGTGGTGAACGTCACGGTCGAGGAACAGCCCACGGGCGAACTGTCGGTCGGGGCCGGCTTCAGCTCGGTTGACTCCTTCGTCGTCAATCTCGGCGTGTCGGAGAGCAATTTCCGGGGTCGTGGCCAGGCGGTTGTGGCCCGGATCGAATGGGGTTCGCTGCGCCAGAACATCGATTTCCGCTTCACCGAACCGAAATTCATGGGCCGCGACCTGCGCGCGGGCTTCGACATCTTCCACTCGCGTTACGATCTCAGCGAGTTCTCGTCGTATGATTACCGGTCGACCGGGGCGGGCCTGCGGCTCTCGTATCCCCTGAACGGCTACACCCTGCTGAGCACCCGCTATTTCCTGAAGGCGGACGAGGTCATCGTGCCGTCCAGCTTCTGTAACTCGGGACAGGGCTCATCGGCGCTCTGCGACCAGGTCGGGTCGTTCGTCAACTCTTCGGCCGGCTACACCATTCTGGTGGACCGGCGGAACGATCCCGTGCGGCCGACGCGCGGCTGGGCCGGCACCATTCGTCAGGACATCGCCGGTCTCGGCGGGGACGTGAACTACATCCGCACCGAAGCCGAGGCCTCCGCCTATTGGGGCATCCGTCCCGAATGGGTGGTCACGGCCCAGTTCCAGACCGGCTATGTGTCGGGCTGGGGCGGCGATCCCGTCCGGATCAACGACCGCTTCTTCAAGGGCGGCAACAGTTTCCGGGGCTTCGAGACGGCCGGCCTCGGCCCGCGCGACACCCTGACGACGGACGCCCTCGGCGGCAATTTCTACGTGATTGGGACGTTGGAGCTGACGGTCCCGAATGGCCTGCCTGAAGAGTACGGCATCCGGACCTCGTTGTTCACCGATGTCGGGACCGTGGGTGTGTTGGACGACCGCTACCTGTTCGACACCACCACGGGGCTGCGCAATACGCGCATCGTCGATGACCTTTCGATCCGTGGCTCTGCCGGTATCAGCATCCACTGGCGCGCGCCGGTCGGTCCGATCCGGTTCGATATCTCCAAGATCTTCGCGAGCGAGGATTACGACAAGACCGAGGGCTTCCGCTTCTCGACCTCCACCCAGTTCTAAAAGGCGTCACCCCCGACGCCGCCATGTGAGTAAGACCATGAAGCTGTTTGCAATCGCCGCCGTTGCCCTGGCCACCCTGACGGCCACGCCCGTCCTGGCCCAGGCTGCCGGCCCGCAAAACCCCGGCCCGGTGATCCCCGGCCTGTGCGTCTACAACAACTCGCGCCTGGTGGCTCAATCCACCGTCGGCCAGTCCGTCCAGCAGGGCATGCGTCGCCTGACCGACGAAGTCGTCAATGAACTGGCGCCCTACGGCCAATCCATCGGTGCCGAAATCCAGGCGCTCCAGCAGGGCCGGGGCACCATTCCGCAGGAAGAGTTCGCCCAGCGCAGCCAGGCCGTGCAGCAGCGCATTGCCGAGGCCGAGCAACTGGAACAGACCCGCTCGCAGGAGCTGGAATACACCCTGAGCCAGCAACGGACGGCCATTGCCCGTGCGGTCGACCCCATCCTGGTTGCCGTCTATCAGGAACGCGGCTGTGGCATCCTGATCAGCGGTGAGGCTGTGTACGAGGCCAATCCGCAGATGGACATCACCGACATGGTCATCCAGCGTCTGAACACGCAGCTGCCGTCGCTGTCGTTCAACCGCATGCCGGTCCCGGTCCAGCAGCCGGCCCAGTAAGTCCATCGGGGGAGGGATGCCGGACGCCCGCTTCTTTCAGACCCTCCCCGAACGGACGGTCGACGACCTGGCTGCCGCCATCGGGGGCCAGGTCGCCCGTGGGGGCGACCGGATCATCTCCGGCGTCGCCCCCCTGGCGAAGGCAGGCTCCGCAGAGCTGACCTTTCTCTCTGATCGTCGCATGAAGGCGGCCCTGGCGCAGACCCGCGCCGGGGCCGTTGTCGTGTCTGAAGCCCTGATCGACCAGGTGCCGGCCGAGGCTGCGGTGATCGTGTCGACCGAGGTCCAGGCGTCCTGGGCTCGCGCTGCAGACCTGCTGTATCGCCCGCTTGCGATTGCCGGATCCGACTCGTCCCCGGCCTGGCTTGAGGACGACAGCGTGGTCGTGGAACCGGGTGTCGTCCTCGGCCAGGGCGTCAGCATCGGACGGGGCTCGCGCATCGGGGCCAACACCGTGATCGGACCCGGGGTCCAGATTGGTCGCGACTGCCAGATTGGCTCACTGGTCAGCCTGTCTCATGCCCTCGTGGGGGATCGCGTTCGCATCCTCGCGGGCGCCCGAATCGGCGAGGCCGGCTTCGGCGCAGCGCCGTCCAGGACGGGTCCGGTCGATATTCCCCAGCTGGGACGGGTCATCCTGCAGGACGGGGTGACGGTCGGTGCCAACACCTGCATCGATCGCGGAGCCTATGACGACACCGTCATCGGCGAGAATTCCAAGATCGATAATCAGGTCCAGATCGGCCACAACGTCGTGATCGGCCGCAACGGCCTGCTGGCCGCGCACACCGGGATTTCGGGCTCGGTGACGGTCGGTGACAATGTCATGTTCGGCGGCCGCGCCGGTATCGGCGACCACATCACCATTGGCGAGGGCGCCCGCGTTGCGGCCGGCGCCGGCGTGCTGGCCGACATTCCGCCGGGGGAAACCTGGTCCGGCTATCCGGCCAAACCCCTGCGTCAATCCTTGCGCGAAGCCATCTGGTTGGCCAAACAGGCAGGGAAGAGCAGAGGCGAGCCCAAGAGCTGAGATGACCGACGACCGGATTGACTATGCCGAGGTGATGCGACGGCTACCGCATCGCTATCCCTTCCTGCTGATCGACCGGGCCGAAGATTTCGTCTCGGGGACCTCGATCACCGGCATCAAGAACGTCACGCACAACGAGCCGTACTTCCCCGGACACTTTCCCATAGACCCGGTCATGCCCGGGGTGATGATCGTCGAGGCCATGGCGCAAACGGGCGCCCTGCTGATGTCCAAGTCCCTGGATGTCTCGGTCGAGGGCAAGGTCATCCTGTTCATGTCGATCGACGGCGTGCGCTTTCGCAAGCCCGCCCGTCCCGGTGACCAGCTGCGCATGAAGGTGGTCGTCACCCGGCAGCGCGGCGACATCTTCAAGTTCCGGGGTGAGACCTTCATCGACGGAAAGCTGGCGGCCGAAGCCGACTTCGCGGCCATGGCGTCCACCGTCGAACAGCCGATCCGCTGATGGCCATTCATCCCACGTCGATGGTCGATCCCACGGCCGAGCTGGCCGGGGACGTCGAGATCGGCCCCTGGTGCACCGTCGGCCCGGGCGTCACGCTGGCGGCCGGCGTCCGACTGGTCAGCCATGTCGTTATACCGCGCGACACGACGGTCGGGGCGAACACGGTCATCCACCCCTTTGCCGTTATCGGCGGCGACCCCCAGCACGGCGGGTACAAGGGCGAGCGCGTGACCCTGACTATCGGTGAGCGCAACACCATTCGCGAGCACTGCACCTTCAATCGCGGCACGCCCGCCGACCGGGGCGATACGCTGATCGGCTCGGACAATCTGTTCATGACCGGCGCCCACGTCGGCCACGATGCCGTGGTCGGCAACAATATCACCTTCGCCAACAATGCGACCCTGGGCGGCCATTCGGTAGTCGGGGACAAGGTCTTCCTCGGCGGGCTTTGCGCCGTGCACCAGTTCGGCCGGGTGGGGCAAGGCGCCATCGTCGGCGGCCTCGCGGCGGTGACTCGCGACGTCATCCCCTATGGCTCGGCCTGGGGCAATCATGCGCAGTTGCGCGGCCTCAACCTGATCGGCCTGAAACGCAAGGGCTACGACAAGGCCGCCATCCGGCGCCTTCTGGCCGCCTACCGCGACCTGTTCGAGAGCAAGGACCAGCCCTTCGCCCAGCGGCTGGACGCGGTCGCCGCGACCTATGCCGATCTGCCCGAGATCGTCGAGATCGTGGACTTCATCCGTCAGGACACGCGCCGTCCGCTCTGCCTGCCCGAGGGCTGAGTTGGCCGCGCGGGGCAAGCTGGGGCTGATCGCCGGGGGCGGCGCCCTGCCGTTGGCCGTCGCCGCCCGCTGCGAGGCCGAGGGGCGCGATCTGCACGTCATCCGTCTGGCCGGGTTCGCGGATCCCCATCTGGCCCGTTACCCCGGTATCGAGGCGGGCATGGCCGAGATCGGACGCATCCTGTCCGAGATGAAGTCTACGGGCTGCGAGGTTGTCTGCCTCGCGGGCACGGTCAGCCGCCCGGACTTCAAGACCCTTCGGCCCGACCTGAAGGGGGCCACCCTGTTGCCGGGCATCATCTCGGCCGCAACCAGGGGTGACGACGCCTTGCTCCGCAAGATCCTGTCGATCTTCGAGGCCGAGGGCTTCGCAGTCGAAGGCGCCGACGACATCCTGGGGGGCGACAGCCTTCCGACGGGCGCTCTGGGACGGGTTCATCCCTCAGCCGAGCAGCTTTCTGACCTCAGAAAGGCCCTTCACGTCGCGGAAAAATCAGGGGAACTGGACATCGGGCAGGGCGCCGTTGTCTGCGACGGACTGGTGCTGGCCGTCGAGGCCCAGGAGGGCACGGATGCCATGCTGCGCCGGGTCGCCGGCCTTCCAGCAGACCTTCGGGGCGCTCCCGGCTCGCCCAAGGGCGCGCTCGGCAAGGCGCCGAAGCCCATTCAGGACCTGCGCGTCGACATGCCGGTCATGGGCGCCCGCACCCTCGAACTGGCGGCTGAGGCCGGGCTCGCTGGCGTCGGGGGACAGGCCGGGCGGCTGATCCTGATCGATCGCCCCGCCATGATCGAGACCGCCGACCGGCTGGGCCTGTTCATCTGGGGCGAGGGCGTATGAGCCGCCCGATGAAGATCATGCTGGTGGCGGCCGAGGCCTCGGGAGATGACCTCGGCGCGGGTCTCGCCAAGGCGCTGAAGTCGCGGCGGGGCGGTGACCTGACCCTCGTCGGCATTGGCGGGCCCCGGATGGCCGCCGAAGGCATAACCAGCCCCTTCGACATTGCCGACCTGTCCATCCACGGCTGGCTGGAAGGGCTAAAGGCCTACGGTCTGGTCAAACAGCGCGTGGCGGACACGACGGAATTGGCCTCTCGCGAGCGGCCCGATGCCGTGGTGCTGATCGACAGCTGGGGCTTCACCATCCGCGTGGCCGAGGCGCTGCGGCCCCTGATGCCGGCTGTGCCGCTGATCAAATATGTCGGGCCGCAGGTCTGGGCCTCGCGACCCGGCCGGGCCAGAACGCTGGCCGCTGCGGTGGACCACCTGCTGGCCCTCTACGCCTTTGACGCGCCCTGGTTCGAGCGCGAGGGCCTGCCGACCACTGTGGTGGGGTCTCAGGCGCTGCATGTCGACATGTCCGGCGCCGATCCGGTCGCCTTCCGGGCCACGCGCGGGATCGCCGCTGATGCGCCGCTTCTGCTGGTCCTGCCCGGCAGCCGCCCGTCCGAAATCCGCCTGATGACGCCGGTCTATGCCGAGACGGTTGCGCGGATGAAGGCGTCCATGCCTGATCTGCACGTCGCCGTGGTCGTGGCCGGAACCGTGGCGGCCAGCGTCCGCGCCCAGGTCGCGGAGTGGCCCGTCGAGGCCCATCTGGTCGAGGAAGACGACAAATACGCGGCGATGAAGTCCGCCACCGTGGCGCTCGCCACCAGCGGCACCGTCTCGACCGAGCTGGCGCTGGCGGGTGCCCCCATGATCATCGCCTACCGCTTCCAGCCGCTCAGCTATGCGATCATGCGGCCCTTCTTCACCGGCAAATATGCGACCCTGTTCAACCACGCCGCCGACGAGGAAATCGCGCCGGAATACATCCAGAAGGATGCCACGCCCGAGAAACTGGTCCCGGCCGTGAAGCGCCTCATGGCCAACCCCGCCGCCCGCGCCGACCAGTCCCGCCGCCAGACCGCCGCCCTCGACCTCATGGGCCGGGAGGGCCGCGACCCGTCCGAGATCGCGGCTGAGGCGGTGCTGGACGTGATCGCCAGTCGGTCGGCCGCCTAGTCTGCCCGCATCCCGCGTCGCGCCAGGATCATGGCGCCGACGACGCAGGGGGCGAACAGCAGGCCCTCAAGCCCGCCAGTCACGCTCTGGGCGATCGGGCCGAAGCCGGTCTCGCCGAACCAGCTGCCGATCATGCCCAGTTGCAGCTGGGACTCGGGGAAGGTCTTCGCCAGCAGGTCCAGACTGCCGCCCATCAAACGGCCTCCGAACAGGGGAATGGCCATGCCAGCCAGCGCTGCGGCCACTCCGGCTGTGATCATGCAGCGCCGCAGGGGCAGGGGGTCGCGTCCCCGCGCGCCCAGCCAAAGTCCCAGACCGATGGCGCCGCCCAGAATGAAGCCCTCGAGCCCGCCGGTGATATCGCCCGGCGAGCGCCCGACCAGCAGGTTGAAGGCGTCCAGCCCCAGCAGCTTGACGGCGCCGCCGACGGTCATGCCGCCCAGCGCACCGCCAAGGATGATCCATGAGCTGGGCTGTCTCCGCCCCAGTCCGGTGGCGGCCATGCCGATGCCGACCGCCGCCCCGCCCATCAGGGCCACCAGGGTCGTCAACCAGACCAGCACCAGCAGGATCGATCCGGACCCCATGCCGGGCTGCAGGGGATGGGATACGGCAATCAGTCCATAGATCAGGCCCCCGATCACCCCGGCGAGTCCGCCGCCCAGCACGCCCGCGCCGCCCAACAGCAAGGTCCGCCTCAGGTCGTAGGGGCTGTCCACGGCGAACGGCTCAGGGGCAGAGACCGGTGGTTCCGGCTTGGCCTGCTCCGGCTCGGCTGCTGAAACAGCGGCGATGAAGCGATAGCCGTGCTTGGGGACCGTTTCGATGAACCGGGGCCGTCCGGCGGTGTCGCCCAGCTGTTTCCGGAGGGTGCGGATGCATTGGGTCAGCGCTTCATCGGTGACCGGGACGCCGCGCCACACCTGATCCAGGAACTGGTCCTTGGTCACCAGCTGGCCCGGTCGCTCGACCATCAGGATCAGGGCGTCCAGATAGCGGCCGTTGATCTCAATGACCTCCTGGTCCCGCGTCAGCCGCCGGTTCACAGGATCAAGATTGAAGGCACCGAAGCGAAGGCCGTCTGGCGTCAATTTCAGAAATTCCTCAGCCGTCGCTCATGCCGCTCAGGCGCGGCGACCTCACAGTGCGAGCGTCCACCAAGGCGGCGGCAAAGGCAATGCGAGGAATGACATCATGGTCGATCTGATCCTGCCGGGGCAGGGGGCCGGGCTGGTCCGCGTGCTGGGGCAACGTCGAGGGCGCCCGACCCGGCTTCGCCTCAGGGGCGGGCGGGACGTGCTGGCCTTCAACTGCGCCTGGGGCATGGACTATGCCGCCGAGTGGGAACACCTGACGCTCAACCTGTCACCCCGGGTGCCGACCGCGCCCGTGTCCGCCCTGTCCTCGGCCGAGGTGATCACGGCCGAGGACCCGGACACGGGAGCCCTTCTGTATCGCGGGCTTAGCCGATGAGGGCGGCGATACCCGTCAGGGTCTCGCGCAGACCGGCCCGGCGCTTGGCGGCCTGATCGCTGCCCGACGGGTCGATTTCGCCCGCCAGCGCCAGCAGATCACGGGCCAGGGCCGGATCCGTGCCATTGCCCTCGACGAGCGGTTCGGCACGGTCCAGAGCCGCCGTCACCCGTCCGGCCAGCCCGGCATCCAGACCGCCGTCGCGGGCGAACTGGTCCAGGTACGCGCGACCCACGACCGGGTGGGCTGGCCAGGTGACGGGATACTGCTGCTGCGGGTTCACCGTGCCGCCTTCGTCCGCCATGGCGGCGGCCGCGATCTCGTTCTCGGTCAGATGCTCGCTCGGCGTCAGGGTGAAGACGTCGAGGCCGCGACCGATTTCCGACCCATAGACCCGGCCGTTATACCAGTAGACCGACCAGTAGCCGCCCGATCCCTGACGCTCCGCATTCACCGGACCGCGGTCGAAATAGGCGATCTCGAACGCCTGCGATGAATTGGTGAAGTCACTGATCGACAGTCCGCCCTGGTACCAGGCCTGAACGAACAGGTCGCGTCCGGGAACGGGGATCAGCGAGCCGTTGTGGGCGACGCAGTTCTCCAGCTCGGTCTGGGCAGCCGGCAGCTTGTAATAGCCTTGGAACTCCAGCTGGCCGTCGACGATGTCGTAGATGGCATTGGCGCCCCAGGTCATCGGGTCCTGGACGCGGCAGCGCGGACGTCCGCCGCCACCCCACTCGTCGGTGAACAGCACCTTGGTGGCGTCATTGTTGAAAGTGGCCGAGTGCCAGTAGGCGAACCCTTCATCGACGACGGCATCGATACGCCGCGGAGCGCTGGGGTCAGACACATCGAACAGCACGCCGTTCCCCGAACAGGCGCCGGCCGCGATGTTGCGCGTGGGGAAGATGGTGATGTCGTGGCAGTGGTCGGTCTGGCGCGTGGTCTGGGTGCCCTGACCATGATCACCGCCGCGCCAGAGGCCGGCGATCTCGCCTGTCTCCTCATCGGCAAAGACAGCGGGGCTGTCGATGATGCGCGACTGTGACGGATCGGCCAGCGGGATTTCGATCACATCGACGCGGAACAGGGCCGTGCGCTCATCGCCGGGCTGGCCGACGACGCAGCCGGCCAGCTCGCGCTCGTCGCGGACGCTGGCGGTGCCCGAGTTGTAGACGATCAGGCGGCGCTCATCGGCGGCCACCACGGTGTGGGTGTGCGAGCCGCGGCAGGTCTGGACCTGACCCACCTGAACCGGACGCACGGGGTCGGTGATGTCGAAGATGCGCAGGCCACGAAAACGATCCGGGCTGGCGCCCGGTCCGACGCCCTCGCGACCGCAGTCGACACGGCCGTTGGTCGACTCGACCGACATCAGCATAAGATTGCCGTAGATCGAGACATCGCCCTGTCCGCCGGGGCAGACGATCGAACTGATCAGCTGCGGCTCGGGCGCGTCGGTCAGGCGATACAGGTTGATCCCGTGGTAGTTGCCGACGGCCAGCAGGTCGCCCTGGAACGCCATGTCGGTGTTGGAAAAGCTGAGGAAGGGCGAGCGACGGCCGGTCTCGTCGCCGACTCGCGGCGGCAGGCCCGCGGGGTTGGTCGGATCGAAGAAGCCGGTCGGCTTGGGCAGGCTGGCGATCAGCTCCATATTGCTGGCGGCCTGCTCGGCATCCTGGAATCCGGCCCGGAGGTTCGTCCGCGGATCGGGCGAGGCCGAGCGGATCAGACCCGTCATCCGGGCAATCTCGGTCTGCTGCTCATTGGCGACGTCATTGACGAAGCGGAACAGGATCGGGTCGTAGGCCGAGCCTGAACGCGCCAGCAGCGACGACACCATGGTCAGGGCGCCCTCGTGGTGGGGAATCATCAGCTCCAGGAACAGGCGGTCAAACTCGGGGCCGCTCGCGGCAGCCAGCCGGGCCATCTGTTCGGGCGTGGCCATGCCCGGCATGTCTGCATGGGCGCCGTGGGCAGAATGGTCCATGCCCTGGTGCGCCGCATGATCCATGGCGCCCGTCGGCTGAGGCATGGGCGCCATCTCGCCCCGCTCGGTCAGCCAGCCGCGCATGAAGGCAATCTCGTCCGCCTGCGAAGCCAGGATCCGGGACGCCAGATCAAGAATCTCGGGGGTGTTGGTGCGGTCAGCGGCCAGAACCGCCATCTCCACGGCCTGGCCATGGTGAAGGATCATGCCCTGCATGAAGGCGACGTCGTCTGCCGAATAGCGGTTGTCGGCGATCCGGGCGGCTTCGCGGCCTTCCAGCGCGCGGCTCGCCTGACCGGGAGCGCCGGGCTGGATCAGGGGCGCTTCCTGGGCGAAGGCGCTGCTGGCGAACAGGAGGGCACCGAGGGCAGCGGAGCCCCCGAGCAGCTTGCGGATCGACGGACCGGAATGCTTCAACGATTTTACTCCCCAGGATAGTGGTGCGGTATGGCTAGCACGGGCTTTTCCGAGGCCAAAGCCCGGGCGGGTATGCCGCAAATGAAAAGGGCGCGACCTGCGCCGCGACGCCAGCGCTGGACGGGCTCGGGACGCATCGGGAGGACGAGGCCGCACTTGGCGAAAAAGTCTCCGCTGCCCGATTGTGCGAAGCGGTGCACCCGCTAATGATTGCCCCATCAGGGAGGGGACCCATGCAGTTCAGATCGATAGCCCTTGTTGTGCTGGCGGGGGCGGTCACCGTTGCGTGTACGCCAACCTATGTCGCTCCGCGCACAGGGCCCTTCGCCCAGGTCTCCTTGTCGCAGGAGGCGCTGGGGGGATTTCACGCCAAGCTGATGGTCTCTGACGCCAACTGGTCGAGGCGGGCCGACATCACCGGCGGCATTCTGTACACCTATGACAAGCCTGTGAACGTTCCGGCTGGCGCGGGGCTCTTTATGGAGATCCAGACCGACAAGGCCATGGGTGCGGGCAACACCTACTGCGGCATGCGGTTCTCCTTCGTGCCGGAGGAAGGTCACCACTACGTCGTGTCGCCGGCCATCACGGCGTCGGACGGGAGGGCCTGCCGGGTCACCGTCATCGATCAGGAGACCGGTCGCGCGCCACGAGGCTATGAGAGACATCCCGTGCCGTCGAACTGGCGCCCGGCCGACTAGGGCCCCACGTACAAAAACGCCGGGGCGACAACCCCGGCGTTCCTGCACTGTCGACGCCGATCAGCCCCGCTTTTCGATCGGAGTGTAATCGCGGGCCGTGGGGCCCGTATACAGCTGGCGCGGACGGCCGATCTTCTGCGAGGGATCTTCCATCATTTCCTGCCACTGGGCGATCCAGCCGACCGTGCGGGCCAGCGAGAACAGCACGGTGAACATGGTGGTCGGGAAGCCCATGGCCGACAGGGTGATGCCCGAATAGAAGTCGACGTTCGGGAACAGCTTGCGCTCGATGAAGTATTCGTCGTTCAGCGCGACCTTCTCCAGCTCCATGGCCACCTGCAGCAGGGGGTCGTTCGGATCGCCGACCGCCTTCAGCACCTCATGGGCGCTTTCCTGCATGACCTTGGCGCGCGGGTCGTAGTTTTTGTACACGCGGTGGCCAAAGCCCATCAGCTTGTACTTCTTGTCCTTCACGCCCTGGATGAACTCCGGGATCTTGTCCGGGGTGCCGATTTCCTTGAGCATGTTCAGCGCCTCTTCGTTGGCGCCGCCGTGCGACGGGCCCCACAGGCAGGCGATGCCGGCGGCGATACAGGCGAACGGGTTGGCGCCCGACGAGCCGGCCAGACGGACGGTCGAGGTCGAGGCGTTCTGCTCGTGGTCGGCGTGCAGGATGAAGATGCGGTCCATGGCCTTGGCCAGCACCGGATTGACCTCATAGTCCTCGGCCGGAACGGCGAAGCACATCCGCAGGAAGTTTTCGGAATAGCTGAGGTCGTTGCGCGGCGACACGAAGGGCTGGCCGACGTGGTATTTGTAGGCGCGCGCGGCGATGGTCGGCATTTTGGCGATCAGGCGGATGGCCGAGATGTTGCGCTGGACCGGGTCGTGGATGTCCAGGCTGTCGTGATAGAAGGCCGACAGGGCGCCGACCGTGCCGACCATGATGGCCATCGGGTGGGCGTCGCGGCGGAAGCCTTCGAAAAAGCGGTCGAACTGCGAGTGCAGCATGGTGTGCATGGTCACGCTGTTCTCGAAGGCCGCATATTGCTCGGCCGTCGGCAGCTCGCCGCGCAGCAGCAGGTGGCAGACCTCGACAAAGTTCGATTGTGAGGCCAGCTGGTCGATCGGATAGCCGCGGTGCAGCAGCACGCCCTTGTCGCCGTCGATGAAGGTCAGGGCGCTTTCGCAGGACGCCGTCGACGTAAAGCCCGGATCGTAGGTGAAGGTGTCGGTCGCGCCGTACAGTTTGCGGATGTCGATGACGTCGGGGCCGGTCGAACCGGACAGAACCGGCAGGTCGACGCTCTTGTCGCCATAGGTGAGGGTGGCCGTACCGGTCGGGGAGGTCGTGTTGGTCATCTGCGTCCCTGTGTGCATGCCGACCGGGTGCCCCCCGACCGGGGCGAACCGCTTAGGAGTCGCGATCCGCAAATGAGTTAT
Source organism: Alphaproteobacteria bacterium (assembly GCA_018826885.1). Lineage (GTDB taxonomy): Bacteria > Pseudomonadota > Alphaproteobacteria > Caulobacterales > Caulobacteraceae > Brevundimonas. The sequence continues at coordinate 22,764 of JAHJYN010000220.1, forward strand.
GGCCGTTCACTTAGTATGTTGCAGCGCATCATCCAAGCGACCGAGGGCATCTTCCGGCGATAATGAGGCCAGCGTCCTTGCGATATCGGGAGAGGCAGCCCCCCCCGTCAAGGCCGCGCGAAGCGGCGGGCCGATTTTGCCAAAGCCCACGCCTTCGCTCTGGGCAAAGCTTTTCAGCGTGGAATCAAGCGCCTCAACCGTCCAGTCGGTCTGGTCGCGCAGCACGGGGATCAGCCGGGCGAGACGTTCGGTCGCTTCGGCAGTCAGCTGACCGGCCGCCTTTTCCGAAAGGGTGATCGGGCGACTGGCAAGGGCGAACCCGGCCTGCTCGCGCAGTTCGATCAGCGTCGTGGCCCGGTCCTGGATGTGGGGAATGACCCGGGCGAGGGCGGTCTTCTCCGCATCGGACTGCGCCACCAGATCGACCAGGCGGGCGACGTCGGCCTGCCGGATCCAGTGGGCATTGACGTGGGCCAGCTTGGCAAAGTCCAGCCGGGCCGGGGCCTTGTTGATTCCGGAAAGGTCAAACCATTCAATCACCTGGGCGTCATCAAACAGTTCGTCGTCGCCGTGGGCCCAGCCCAGACGGGCCAGATAGTTGCGCATGGCCTCGGGCAGGTAGCCCATGTCGGCATATTCGTGCACCGCCTGGGCGCCGTGGCGCTTGGACAGCTTGGCGCCGTCGGGGCCGTGGATCAGCGGGATGTGGGCGAACACCGGACGGGTCCAGCCCAGGGCGTCATAGATCAGGGCCTGCCGCGCGCCATTGTTCAGATGGTCGTCGCCGCGGATCACATGGGTGACCCCCATGTCGTGGTCGTCGGCCACAACCGCCAGATTATACGTCGGATTTCCGTCCGAGCGCAGCAACACCAGATCGTCGAGATCCTCGGCGCGCCAGTTGACGGGCCCCTGAACGGCGTCGTCCAGCGTCACCCGCGTGTCCAGCGGACGCCGGAATCGCACCACATGCGGCTGGTTCAGGTCGCCCTCGGCCGGGTCGCGATCACGCCAGGGCGAGACAAAGGTGCGCTTTTCCGCGCGCGCCTCATCGCGCAGACGACCGGTCTCTTCGGTAGAGGTCCAGTCGCGATAGGCATGGCCAGTCTCTACCAGAGTATCGACAACCTCGCGGTGGCGGTCGGCGCGCGCGTGCTGGAAGACGGGCGGCGCATCGGCGGTCAGGCCCAGCCAGTCCAGCCCGTCGAAAATCGCCTTGACGGCGGCGTCGGTCGAGCGCTCGCGGTCGGTGTCCTCGACCCGGATCAGGAACTTCCCGCCATGCCGCCGGGCAAAAAGCCAGTTGAAAAGCGCCGTTCTTGCCCCCCCAATGTGCAGATATCCCGTGGGAGAGGGAGCGAAGCGCGTGACAACAGGGCCCGCAGGGGCCCGGGGGGTCAAGGATGCGGGGGAGTCAGTCACAGGGTGAGGGTCTGGCCACGGTTCAGGAGGAGGCCGCCCTTATAGCCCCTGAAACGCCCATGCCCAGCCTGGCAAAGCGATTTGCTGGGCGGGCGGTCGAAGGCGCGCGCGAAGCGCTTCTGGCCCAGACGGATCGTTGGCGGCTGTGGGCCCCGGTGGCCTTCGGGGGCGGGTGCGGTCTCTATTTCGTTCTGAAGGTCGAGCCGCCGCTGTGGCCCCTGCTGCTGGCGGCTCTGGTCAGTGCGGGGCTGTGGGCCGGGGCGCGGCGACAGGGCTTTGGGCGTGCCGTCACCGTGCCGCTGATGCTGCTGACCTGCTTCTGTGCCGGCCTGTCGGTGACCAAGATGCGCTCGGACAATGTGGCGGCGCCCATCGCCCCCGCGACCGGGGATCCGGTGGTCGTGGAAGGCTGGGTGCTGGATGTCGACAGCCCCGGGGCCCGGGGCGCGCGCGTGATCATGGCCCCTGTCCGGGTGCAGGGGCTGGCGCCCGAGGACACCCCGATGCGGCTGCGCGTCACCGTTCGGGGCGAGGCCCCGCGTCCGGGCGACGCCGTCAGCGTCTTTGCCATCCTGAATCCGCCGCCGGGACCGGCCGCGCCCGGCGCCTATGATTTTGGGCGGACGGCCTGGTTCCAGAGCATGGGGGGCGTGGGGTTCGAGCTGGGCCAGACCCGCTGGATCGACCTGCCGCCGCCGCCGCGCCCGCTGCGCCGCGCCATGGCGGTCAACCAGTTCCGCTTTGGACTGGCCGAGCGGCTGGTCGAACGGCTGGGCCCCCGGGTCGGCGGAGTTGCCGCCGCCATGACCACCGGCCACGAAAGCTGGATCGCGCAGGAGACCTACGACACCATGCGGGACTCCGGCCTGATCCACATCCTGTCGATCTCGGGCCTGCACATGGCCATCGTCGGCGGCTTTGTCTTCTTCGCCGTCCGCTTTGGCATCGCCGCCTGGCCGTGGCTGGTGCTGCGCGTGCCGGGCAAGAAGGTTGCGGCGTGGGCGGGCTGGATCGCGGTCGTCGCCTATCTGATCATCTCGGGCGCGCCCCCGCCGGCCGAGCGGGCCGCGATCACGGCCTCGGTGGCCTTCCTCGCCATCATCCTCGACCGGCCCGCCATCAGCATGAATGCGCTGGCGGTGGCGGCCTTTGCGGTCCTGCTGCTGCAGCCCGAGGCCATCGTCACGCCGGGCTTTCAGATGTCGTTCGCAGCGACCGCGGCCCTCGTGGCGCTGGCCGAGTCCTGGCCGCGCCGCCCGCGCGAGATCAAGGTGCCCCTGCCGATCCTGCTCGTGCAGCGGGCCGGCACCTGGGTCGGGCTGGCGATCCTGGC
>JAHJYN010000004.1 GCA_018826885.1 Alphaproteobacteria bacterium
CCGGTCAAACAGGGCAGTGCCGAAGACGCCGCCTTCATCATGAAGAACGCCTCCAAGATCATCATCGTGCCCGGCTACGGCGTGGCCGTGGCCCAGGCCCAGCACGCCCTGCGCGAGATGGCCGACAAGCTGAAGGAGGAGGGGGTCGAGGTGAAATACGCCATCCACCCCGTCGCCGGCCGCATGCCCGGCCACATGAACGTCCTGCTGGCCGAGGCCAACGTCCCCTATGACGAGGTGTTCGAGCTGGAGGACATCAACAGCGAATTCTCCTCCGCCGACGTGGCCTTCGTCATCGGGGCCAATGACGTCACCAACCCCGCCGCCAAGACCGACAAGGCCAGCCCGATCTACGGCATGCCGGTTCTGGACGTCGACAAGGCCGGCACCGTCCTGTTCATCAAGCGCGGCATGAGCAGCGGCTATGCCGGGGTCGAGAACGAACTGTTCTTCCGCGACAACACCATGATGCTGTTCAGCGACGCCAAGAAGATGGTCGAGGGGATCGTCAAGGCGCTGTAATCACCGTCGCGCACGGGGGGAGAGACGAGATGACCGTTCGGCGATGGCGCATCGTGCCCCTGCTCCTGACGATCTGCCTTGCCGGGGCCGCCTGTCGGCAGCCCGGTCCTGCCAGCGAGCCGAACCGGAGCGAGCGGGCCAGCCAGACCAGCCCGGCCGCCGGCTCGTCCACCCGGGTCGAGGTGCCCAAGGTGGAACGCGAAGGCGTCTGGCAGCCGACCGCCGACGGGACCCAGATTCCGCTCTGGCCTGAAAACGTCCCCCTCGCCAAACCCGACAGCGGCGATCGCCCCGAGGCGACCGGCAACGGCTCGCCCACCGTCGGCGGCCGGAAGTGGCACTGGGCCACCTACGTCACCCGGCCGACCATGACGATCTATCGGCCAAAGGGGCGCAATACGGGGGCCGCGATGCTGGTCCTGCCCGGCGGCGGCTTCCATGCGGTGGCGATGGACCTTGAAGGCACCGAGATCTGCGACTGGGTCGTTGAACAGGGCATGACCTGCGTGGTGCTGAAATACCGGACGCCGCAGGTATGGCCGAGGGAGAACGGCGTGCAGCGGCGGCCGGACGTTCTGCTGGGTCTGGAAGATGCCCAGCGCGCGATGGGGTTGCTGCGCCAGCAGGCCGCCACCTGGGGCATCGATCCGCACAGGATCGGGGTCATCGGCTTTTCCGCCGGTGCCTATCTCGTGACGAACATGAGCAATACCGTCGAACGCACCTATCCGCTGGCCGACGCGGCGGATCGACAGTCTCCGCGGCCCGATTTCGCGATCGTCGCCTATACGGCCCGTGTCCTCGACACCAGCAAGGGGCGTAACGACCTCGAACTGGCCCCCTGGGTGAACATCAGCCCGAATGCGCCGCCGACGCTGATCATCCACGCCATGAACGATGACGTCGACGACGTTCGCCAGCCCATGGCCTATGCGCTGGCGCTGAACGACGCCGGTGTGCCGGTCGATATGCGCCTCTATGCGAAGGGCGGCCACGCTTTCGGCATGCGCCCGACCGCCGATCCGATCACGCGCGAATGGCCGGGACAGGTCGAGCAATGGCTGCGCTCGCTCGGAGTCCTGTGACGCCGGTTCCGGAGACCATGATGATTGCCGACGACATCATCCGCCAGTTCGACCTCAGCCCCCACCCCGAGGGTGGCCACTATCGCGAGACCTTCCGCGACCCTCGTCTCATCGACGGCCGGGCGGCGTCGACGGCGGTCCTGTTCCTGCTGAAGGCCGGCGAGCGATCGCACTGGCACCGGGTCGACGCGGTCGAGATCTGGCATTTCCACGCGGGTGCGCCGCTGGCTCTCAGCATCGACGGGCAGGGCGTCGTCGTCCTCGGGGCCGATCTGGCGGCGGGCCAGACGCCGCAGGGTGTCGTGCCGACCGGGGCGTGGCAGGCAGCGGAGAGCGGGGGTGACTGGTCCCTGGTCGGCTGTACCGTGGCCCCGGGCTTTGACTTCGCCGGTTTCGACCTGGCCCCGCCGGGCTGGACTCCTCAGGGCTGGGACGAGGGTCGCTAACCGCGCCGTGACGGGCTGTTCCGGGACGACAGGGACCGGCTGTCTCCGGGCCCCGCCCGCGCTAGAGTGCGCCACCCTCCCGGACCCGATTCGCCTCATGATGACTGCCGCCGACATCATCGCCCTGCTGGAACTCCAGCCGCTGGAGGGCGGGGGTCATCATCGCGAGATCTTCCGCGATCCGCGCGAGGTCGACGGGCGCTCGATGGGGGTGACCGCCTATCTGCTGCTGGAGGCGGGTGAGGTATCGGCCTGGCACCGGGTCGAGGCGACCGAGCTCTGGCAGTATTATGACGGCGCGCCGCTGGAGATGCAGATCGCCGGGGCCGTCACCGTCACCGCCACTGTCGGGCCCGGCCTGACCGGGGATCAGCAGCCACAGCTGGCCGTGCCGACCGGGGCCTGGCGCACCGCGCGCAGCCTCGGCCCCTGGACCCTGATCGGGACCACGGTCGCGCCGGGGCTGAATCTGGGGGGCGGCTTCGAGATCGCGCCGGACGACTGGTCGCCGGCCTGACGGACGCGGCCCCGGATCACCGGGGCCGCATCCTCGTCACATCAGCTGCGCGGGGTCTTGGACTTGTAAGGCTTCGCCGGCGGCTTGCCGCGGGCGTCCTTGGGGGCCCAGGGACGGTCACCGCCCTTGGGCTTGCCCTTCCAGGCCTGGTCACCGGCCGCGGCCGGGGCCGAGGCGTCGGACTTCGGCGCCCAGGCTTTCTTTTCGCCGGACGGAGCAGGCTTGCCGCCGTCGGTCTTCTTGACCCAGGGCTTCTTCTCGCCCGCGCCCATGTCGACACGGCCGGCCCACGGCTGCTTCTCGCCCGAGGCCGGAGCCTCACGCTTGACCCACGGCTTCTTCACACCGTCGGCGGGAGCGTCACGCTTGACCCAGGGTTTCTTCTCGCCAGCCGGGGCCGCGTTGTC
>JAHJYN010000221.1 GCA_018826885.1 Alphaproteobacteria bacterium
CTCCCGTGGGAGAGGGGGTTGGGGGTGAGGGGCTCTCCGCATCCTTCGGCGTGAGCCGTCGCACCGACCCTGCCACGGCTTGCGCCGACGCCGCCCGCCGACCCTCATCCGGCGCTCACGCGCCACCTTCTCCCACCGGGAGAAGGGTCAATGATGATGGGTTGAGCGCCTCAGACAGGATAGTCGACCCGAAATTCCCCCACCCTTTCAACACCCCCACCGCTTCTCGCACCGTTCTTCCCGCCTCACCTCGGGACCGTGCCACTCTCCCCCCGTCCCGTCGCACGGAGGGCTCGTAAGGCCTGCGACCTTGCGGTGACGGGAGCGGATGGAGCGGGGTCGGCGGCGGCGCTGTCCGGCTTTCGGGTCTCAGGGAGGCTTTGGAAGCCGGGGGAAAGGCCCGCCGTCAACACTGGGTCGAGGGGGATACTCGATCGCCCAGGAGCCTTCGCAGGAAGGCCCTGCCCGTCGGAGGCGCTGCGGTAAGGCCCGAACACGGCCACCCGACGCAAGCTTCCGGAAAACCACCCGCGCGGAGCGTCAGCCTTCGTCGAAACGGTATTTTTTCTCACAGTCCGGGCGAAGGCCCGGCGCTCCGCCTGCCCTCCACCTCTGCCCGACCGGCGAGAGGCGCTTCCGCTCATCTCCCCCCCATTTCAGGGGGAGGGGGACCGCGTAGCGGTGGAGGGGGCGGCACCGCCCTCAGAAATCAGGAGCGCTCACCACATCCCCCACCGCGTCGCCCCCTCCGTCACGGCGCGCGCGCCGCGCCACCGCCCCACGCGTGGGGCGGAGATGAGCGAGGCCAACCCTAAGCTTGGAACACCTCGACCGTCGCACCGGCCTTGCCGCCCGACACCACCTCGCCGCCGGCGATGGCGTACAGGCGATCGCCCACGACGGCGGCGGCCAGTCCGTGGCGGGGGGTGATCATGTCGGGGCCGCGGGTCCAGGCGTCGCTCGCCGGGTCATAGATCCAGGTCTCGGGGAAGACGCCGCCGCCGCCCGGCGCGAACCACTCGCCGCCGAACGCGACCAGCTTGCCGCCCAGGGCTCCCATCGCGAGGCCGCCCCCGACCTGCTGGCCGCTGTCTGAGACCGGGATTGGCGCCAGCGTATCCCAGCGGTCGGCCACCGGGTCATAGCGGTCCAGCCGCCCGGTGCCGCCGCCCTGAACCGTGCGGCCGCCCGCCACCCACAGGGCGTCGTCCAGCACCGCGACCGCCGCGCTGTTCCGCGCCATCGGGGCCGGGGCCCGCGTCTCCCACCGGCCGGTCGCCGGGTCGAGCGCCAGATGGGTGTCGACGTCGCCCTGATCCGGCCAGTTGCCGTTGGCGTCGCCGATCGGCGAGCGCCCGGTGACCAGATGCACCCGCCCGGCCAGCAGCGCCCCGACCGCCTCGGCCTGCGGACGCGGCAGCGGGTCCAGCGAGATCCAGGCGTCGCCCTCCAGCACCCAGGTCTCGAGGCTGTTGGTCCACTCGCCGCCCTCGCTCCGGCGATAGCCACCGATGGCCAGAATCCGTCCGGCGCTGTCGGCCACCATCATCGGGTGGTGACGCGGCTGGGGCAGCATCGGCCCCTCGGACCATGTGCCGGTCACCGTATCGAGGATCGCCACCCGCCGCTCGATGTGCAGGGGCTGCCCCGGACGCGCGACCAGACCCCCCGCCGTGAAGATCCGGCTGCCGCTTGCGGCCGCATAGATCTCCTGCGCGGGCCACGGCATGGCCTCAGCCGGGCTCCAGCCGCCGCTGATCGCGCGGGCCGTGCCCATCACGCCCAGCGCCGCGCCGGCGGCCATAAAGCTGCGTCGATCCATGCCTCACTCCCCCTCGTGCCGCAGGAACAGCACCCGGGCCGCGCCCCAGGTCCGCTCATCCCGTCGCGCATAGCCGGGCGTGTCGATGTCCGGCTCGTTCGCCCCGCGTTCGAACACGACGAGGGCGCCGGGGGCCAGCCAATTCCCCTCGCGCAACCTCTGCAGGGTCTGCTCGCCCAGACCCTTGCCGTAGGGCGGGTCCAGAAACGCCAGGGTAAAGGCCTCGCCCGCCGAGCCGGGCCGCACGCCCAGATCCGTGGCATCGCGCCGGTGCACCCGGGTCGCACCCATCAGGCCGCAGGCATCGGCATTCTCGCGGATCGCACCGCGCGCCTCGTCCGCTGTCTCGACGAACAGGCAGAAGGCCGCCCCCCGACTCATGGCCTCAAAGCCCAGCGCGCCCGAGCCGGCATACAGGTCCATGACCCGCGCGCCCGCCAGCGGCTCCGCCCAGGCCGCATGTTCCAGCACATTGAACAGGGCCTGCCGCGCGCGGTCGCTGGTCGGGCGGGTGCCCTGCCCCTCCGGCGCCACGATGGCCCGGCCCTTCAGCCGTCCGGCGACGATCCTCATCGCGGATCAGCCCTTGCGTCCCGGTCCCGGACGCCCGACAGGACGGCCCCCCGGCTTGCCCGGTCCGCCGCGTCCGGGCGGTCCCGACCGAGGACGATCCCCGCCGGGACGAGCGCCTGCAGGCTTGCCCGAGCGGGGCCGGTCATCACGCGGCCTGTCACCGCGGGGCTTGTCATCGCGCGATTTGAAGTCCCGGGCCGGGCGGTCGCCCGACTCCGACCGGGGCTTGTAGTCGCGCTTGGGGCCATCGCCGGTCGGGCGCGGGCCATAGGCGCGCTTCGGCCGGTCCGCATCATCGGCACCGGGTGCTCCGGCGCGCGGCTTGAAGTCCCGCTTGGGATGGCTGGTACGGGGGGCAGCCTTGGCCCACCCCTCCTTCTTCGGGGCCCGGCGTCCGGTCTCGGCCCGCTCCGCCGCCTCGGTCGTGGCGACGCCCGCAGCGCGCACCCGGCTGGGCTTGCGCGAGGGATCCGACAGGGCCGAGCCCGACTTGCCGACCACCACGGGGCCGCGCGGACGGCGTCCGGGGATGGGCGCGGGGGTCTCGACCGTATTGCCCTGCGGCAAATTCTCGGGGCGGATATGGTCGGCCAGCATCTCGCGGATCACCCGGGGCCCGATCTCCTCGACCGAGCCGACCGGCAGGGTGCCCAGCTGGAACGGGCCATAGGCCAGGCGGATCAGCCGGTTGACCGTCAGACCGACCGACTCCAGCACCTTGCGGACCTCGCGGTTCTTGCCCTCGGTGATCGACACGCTCAGCCACAGATTGGCCGGGGCGTGGCCGTCGTCGCCGACCTTCTCCTTGGCCTTGTCCAGCGTGGCCTCGATCGGACCGTAGCGGACGCCGTCGACGGTCACGCCGTCCTTCAGCCCGTCCA
>JAHJYN010000222.1 GCA_018826885.1 Alphaproteobacteria bacterium
CCGATGCAGATGAAGACGGCAGGGGTGATCGGCGGCGGCGCCTGGGGCACGGCCCTGGCCCAGGTTGTGGCGCGCGCCGGGCTGGCGGTAACGCTGCAGGCGCGCGAGACCGAGGTGGTCGACAGCATCACCCGCGACCGGGTCAATGCCGCCTTCCTGCCGGGCATCGAACTGGATCCGGCCATCCGGGCGACGACTGACATGGCCGATCTGGCGGACTGCGATCTGGTGCTGGCCGTGCCGCCGGCCCAGCATCTGCGCGGCACGCTGGAGGCCCTTCGTCCGCATTTCAGGGCGAGCACGCCCGTCATCCTGTGCTCCAAGGGGATCGAGCGCGGCACGCTGAAGCTGATGACCGACGTCCTGCATGAGACCCTGCCCGAGGCCACGCCCGCCGTGCTGTCGGGCCCCAGTTTCGCGGGCGAGGTGGCGCGCGGCCTGCCGACTGCCGTGACGCTGGCGGTGGCCGATGCCGGTCTGGGCGAGGCCTTGATGGCGCGCCTGTCGCCGCCGGGCTTCCGCCTGTATCTGACCGACGACCTGATCGGGGCCGAGGCCGGCGGGGCGCTCAAGAATGTGCTGGCCATCGCCTGCGGTATCGTCGAGGGGCGACAGCTGGGCCGCAGCGCCCATGCCGCCCTGATCACCCGGGGCTTTGCCGAAATGACCCGCCTGTGTCTGGCGCTGGGCGGCCGGGCCGAGACGGTCGCGGGCCTGTGTGGCCTCGGCGATCTGGTGCTGACCTGCTCCAGCCCGCAATCGCGCAATATGAGCCTCGGGCTGGCCCTGGGCGAAGGCCAGACGGTCGAGCAGGCGCTGGCCGGAAAGCGCTCGGTGGCCGAGGGCTACCAGAGCGCGCCCGCCGTCCGCGATCTGGGTCTCAAGCTGGGTCTCGACATGCCGATCGCCTATGGCGTCGCCGCCCTGCTGGCCGGGGAAGCAACGGTTGATCAGGTGATCGGAAGCCTGCTGTCGCGCCCCCTGCGGGCCGAGACCGACGGATGACCGACGAGGCGAAGCCCGAGGCCCCGGATCTGGAGCGCAAACGCGTCTGGAAGACCCCCGCGGGCGTGGCCCTGTGCGCGCTGGACGACATCGCCGAGCCCGGCTCGCGGGGCTTTGTGCTGCAGATCGGTGAGGCGTATTTCCATGGCTTTGTGGTGCGCAAGGACGGTCAGGTGGCGGGCTGGGTCGACCGCTGCCCGCATCAGGGCTTTCCCATGGCCCTCGAGCTGGACCGCTATCTGACGCCCGACGGGTCGCTGATCCTGTGCGGCTGGCACGGGGCGGTGTTCGAACCGCTGGAGGGCGCCTGCGTCGGGGGCCCCTGTGCCGGGGCCCGCCTCACGCCCTGGCCGGTCGAGGCCTCGGGCGGCGTGATCCGGACGGCCTAACGCTTCAGGCGCTTGGCGTTGGCGACGGCGGCGCTGTGAAGCGGCTTCAGCGCCTCGGCCTGGGTCTTCAACAAGCCGGTGTTGAAGGTCAGCATCTGGCCGGTCGCCCGGCCCCACCAGCCCATGGCGTAGCTGAACTGGGCCGAGGCCAGACCCGCCGGGGTCCGGGCCGAGGCCATGGCGGTGGCGGCGCGCTGCGCATGGCCAACCTCGTCCATCGCCGACTTTGAGGCACGGGCGGCAAGGGTGCTGACGTTTCCGGCCACCGAAGCGGCCGAGGCGCTCAGGGCCTCCAGCTTTTCGGTGCCCATCAGCGACAACTCGGTGACGTCGGCGCGCAGCGGATCGGCCAGGGCGCGGGCCATAATCTCCATCCGGGCGGCGATGACGTCGGACGAGGCCGTCAGCATCTCATGGCTGTCGGTGGCTGTGCCGAGGGCCGTCCGCGCATTGCGGGCCATGTGCTTGCCGTCACGCGTCATCGATTTGGGGGAGGTCATGCGCCCAGCCTAGACCATTCCGTCAGTCAGGGACGACTTCATTCGTAAAGGCCGCCACATCCTTGATCAGGGCCGGCACCGCGGCGTCGATGATGCGCTGGCCCTTTTCGGGGCTGGCCTGGGCCGGGTCCGAGCCGATCCGGCCATCGGGGAAGCGCGCGCGATAGTCCAGGGCGTCGCGGATCGGGCCGACGGGGGCGATCTTGGGCGAATAGTCGGCGGTCTTGATGCGGTCGGGATAGGCGGCCTGGGTGACCGCGATCTCGGACGGGGTGGCGTGCATCCCGTGGCCGGTCGGGAAGATCGAGCTGCACAGGGCGTGCACCCCTGGCAGGTCCCACCAGTTGACCAGTTTCAGGGCGAAGGGGGCGCGCTCTTCAAGGAAGCTCCATTCGGCATAGATTTCAGCAAAGGTGGCCTCGATGGTCGCGACATTGCCGCCATGGCCATTGAGGAAATAGATGCGCTCGAAGCCGTGACGCGTCAGCGAGCTGACCCAGTCCGAAATGGCGGCCATGAAGGTCGAGGGGCGCAGCGAGATCGTCCCCCCGAACGCCAGATGGTGCTGGGCCATGCCGATGTTGAAGGTCGGGGCAATGATCAAGCCGTCATCCTGTTTCTCGGCGGCGTGGGCGATGATTTCCGGGCACAGCCAGTCGGTGCCCAGCAGGCCGGTCGGGCCGTGCTGCTCGTTCGAGCCGATCGGCACGATGACCGTCTTGGTGGTCTTCAGCCGGGCCTCGATCTCGGGCCAGGACGACAGGTGGATCAGCATGACAAACTCCGGAACTCAGATACAGAAACAGCGCCCCCCACGGGCCGGACCCGCATACGCCGATTGGTCGCAGCCGACAAATCCCGGCTTGGCCCGGCGGACACGGGCTGGCAGGAACAGCGCTTGAGGGAGGCGCAACTGGCCCGGACGACCGTGAGATCGAAAGCCAAGGCTAAGACCGGCCGGGCGCGGGGCGCGCGCGGCTGGCCGCCCGATCCTGCGCGGGTCGAGACCCTCTTCGCCCGGCTGGCGGCGGTCATGCCCGAGCCGAAGACCGAGCTGAACTTCAGCAGTCCCTATACGCTGGTGGTGGCGGTCGCCCTGTCGGCCCAGGCGACCGACGTCTCGGTCAACAAGGCCACCGACCGGCTGTTTGCCGTCGCCGACACCCCCGAAAAGATGCTGGCGCTGGGGGAGGAAGGGCTGATCCCCTACATCGCCTCGATCGGCCTTTACCGGAACAAGGCAAAGAACGTCATCGCCCTCAGCCGCATGGTGCTGGAGCAGCACGGCGGCGAAGTGCCCCTGACGCGGGCGGAACTTCAGGCCCTGCCGGGCGTCGGGCGCAAGACCGCCAGCGTCGTCCTGAACGAGCTGGAGATCGAACCGGCCATCGCCGTCGACACCCATGTGTTCCGCGTCTCCCACCGGCTGGCACTCGCCAATGCCAACACCCCCGACAAGGTCGAGGCCCAGCTGCACCAGATCGTGCCTGCAGGATGGCTGCCGAAAGCCCACCACTGGCTGATCCTGCACGGCCGCTACACCTGCGTGGCGCGCAAGCCCAAATGCGCGGCCTGCGTCATCCGCGACCTGTGCCCGTCGGTCTCGCCGGTCGTCAACGATTGACGCGAGCAGCGACGGCGGTGACGAAGGCCTGACCGCCGTCGGGCGCATGGTTGAGATAGAAGTCCGGCTCGATCAGTTCGGCCTCCATCAGCAGCCACTGGCCGTCGGGGCCGCGCGCGAGGTCGATGCGGGCGTAGAGCAGGTCTTCCTCGACCGTCGACAGCACGCGTTCGGCCAGTTCCAACGCCGCAGGGTCCGGGTCGGGCTCGGGCGCATAGAGGCCGCCGAACTGGACCTGGATGCGGAACTCGCCGGCGCGGGGGCGTTTGCGCACCGCATGGCTGAAGCGGCCGCCGAAGAACAGCAGCGACAGCTCGCCCTCGGTCTCCAGCGTCGCGATAAAGGGCTGGATCAGCGCCGGGCCTTCGGGCGTCTCCGTCAGGGCCTCGCCCCGCGCAAGCCGCGTGGTCTGCCAGCCACCGCCCGACACACGCGGCTTGATCACCAGCTCGTCGGCGCCCAGTGCGTCAAAGGCCGCCGCGACCTGATCCGCCGTGACCTGCTCGCTCCAGATCGTCGGCGGGACGGGCAGGCCGGCCTCACCCAGCCGCTTCAGATAGGATTTGTCCGAATTCCAGGCCAGCACCCCGGCCGGGTTCAGCATGCGGACCCCCGCCGCCTGCCAGGTCGCGCAGGCCTGCATCCAGCGCACATGGTCGCGGTGATAGCCCCAGGCCACCAGCGGCATGACCAGATCGGCGCCCGCCAGACCGTCGGCGCGGTCGATATGGTCGGTCCAGGCCTCGGACCGGGCGGCCAGCCCGCCTTCGGCAAGGGCGCCGATCAGTCGGTCGCGCACCTGCGGCCACTGTCCGGCGAAGGAGGGGTCGTCGGGGTTGGGGGTCAGGATCACGATATCGGTCATGGGCGCCTCTTAGCGGAAATTGCGGCGCGGAAAAGCCGCCTTCCGGCGCCCCCACTGGCCATCCGCGGTCGGGCGGGCTAAGCGGCGCTCATGACCCATTCTGCCCCCACCCACGACGTCTGCGCTGTCGGCAATGCCATCGTCGATGTGCTGAGCCCCTGCACCCCCGAATTCCTGTCCGACAAGGGGCTCGAGCCCGGCTCGATGCGGCTGGTCGACGAGACCGAAAGCGCCACCCTGTATGAGGCCATGGCGGCCGGGGTCGAGGCCTCGGGTGGATCGGCGGGCAATACGGTGGCCGGCATCGGCAGCCTCGGCGGGCGCGCGGCCTATATCGGCAAGGTCGCCGACGACCAGCTGGGCGGGGTCTTCGCCCACGACATCCGCGCGGCGGGCGTCACCTTTGACACGCCGGCGCTGACCGGCGGTGCGGGTACGGGCCGATGCCTGATCAATGTCACGCCGGACGGCCAGCGCACCATGTGCACCTTCCTCGGCGCCGCCAACCAGCTGGCGCCCGAAGACCTCGATCTGGCGCAGGTGGCCGACAGCGCCATCGTCTATCTGGAAGGCTATCTGTTCGATCCGGCCCCGGCCCGCGCCGCCTTCGAGGCCGCGGCCGCGGCGGCGCACAAGGCGGGCCGCAAGGTCGCCATCACCCTGTCGGACACCTTCGTCGTGGCCCGCTGGCGCAGCGAGCTGCTGGCCTTCCTCGACGGCTCGACTGACATCGTCTTTGCCAATGAGGCCGAGGCCTGCGCCCTGTTCGAGACCGATGACGTCGAGGCGGCCACGCGGGCCCTGGCCGAAAAGGTTGAGGTCGTCGCCGTGACCCACGGGCCCAAGGGCTCGGTGCTGGTGCGCGGCGACGAGCGGGCCGACATCGCCGCCGAGCCGGTCGGCAAGGTGGTCGATACGACCGGCGCCGGCGATCAATATGCCGCCGGGGTGCTGTTCGGTCTGGCGCGCGGCCTGCCGCTGGAGACCTGCGGGCGTCTGGGGGCGATTGCCGCCGCCGAGGTCATCTCCCACTGGGGCCCGCGCCCCATGACCTCGCTGAAGGATCTGGCCGAGGCCGCCGGTATCCGGCTCTAGAGCCTGATCGGTTGAGGTGGAATCGCTTCGCGATTCCGCCGATGCCGTGAATCAGGCTCCCGGATTATGCTGGACCGAAATCTGAGCCCAGTTGGACATGCGTCCAACTGAACCGATTTCGGTCTAGGCCACCCGCTCCAGGGCGGCGACGAAGAAGCCGTCCAGCCCGCCCTTGTCCGCCCACTGACCGGGCAGGATGCGCAGCCAGCCCTCGGGGGTCAGGGCCTCGATCGGGGCGCCCACCGCCGCCGGATCGGCCGCCACGGTGCGGAAAGCCTCATTGCGGCGCAGGAAGGCCGTGACCTGGGTCTCGCCCTCCTCGCGTTCCAGCGAACAGGTGCAATAGACCAGCCGCCCGGCGGGGGCGACGCGGGCGGCTGCCGCATCCAGCAGCCGGTGCTGAACGTCGGCCAGATTGCCGATATCGGCCGGCCGGGTGGCGCGCAGGGCCTCGGGATTGCGGCGGAAGGTGCCGGTCGCCGAACAGGGCGCATCCAGCAGCACCCGGTCAAAGGTGCGCGGATCGGTCCAGTCCTCGGCGGGCGAGGCGATGACCTCGGCCGACAGTCCCATACGTTTCAGATTGTCGCGCAGGCGATCCAGGCGTTTGTCCGACCGGTCCAGCGCCGTGACGGTCGCGCCCGTGGCCGCCAGCTGCAGCGTCTTGCCGCCCGGCGCCGCGCACAGGTCCAGCACCGCCTGGTCGGGTCGGACCTCCAGCAAACGGGCGGGCACGGCGGCGGCGGCGTCCTGCACCCACCACAGGCCGTCCTCGAACCCGGCCCAGTCACGCAGATCGCCGCGGCGGTCGGTCCGCAGGGTGTCGGGGGCGAGGATGCGCGCCTCCAGCGCCTCGGCCAGCGCCTCGGCGTCCGTGCCGGGCTTGAGGCTGAGATCGGTCGGCGGCTCAAGGCTGGCGGCCCTGGCCATGGCCTGAAGCGCCGCCTCGCCATAGGTCTGGCGCCAGCGGGCGGTCAGCCAGTCGGGGAAGTTGGCCACCGGATCGGTCGCGCCCGTCCCGTCACGGTCGATGCCGCGCAGCACGGCATTGATCAGCGCCTTGTAGGGCCGGGTGGCCGGATCACGCTCGGCCAGTTTGACGGCACTGGAGACGGCGGCAAAGGCGGGCGTCTTCAGCGTCAGCGTCTGGGCCAGGGCGGTGCGCATCAGGGTGCGGACAGCGGGCGGCGGCGAGCGCTTCAGCCGCCGGTCGAGGATGGCGTCGATCTCGCCCAGTCGCCGGAGGGCAGCCATGGCCACCGCCCGGGCAAAGGCGCGGTCCTGAGGCTCAAGGCTTGAGACCGGCGGCTTCGACAAGGCCTCGTCGAGGCCGTTGCGGCGCTCCAGCGCGGCATTCAGCAAGAGGCCGGCGGCATGACGCGCCTGGATTCCGGGATCCTCCGTCATCCTAGACCGACACCTGGGTGCCCAGCTCGACCACGCGGCCGGGCGGGATGTGGAAGAAGTCGGTCGGATTGGCGGCGTTGCGCATCAGGAAGATGTAGAGCCGGTCCTGCCACAGGGGCATGCCTTGGGTGGACGAGGGCACGACCGACCGGCGGCCAAGGAAGAAGCTGGTCGACATGATGTCGAACTTCAGCCCCTGTTTGCGGCACAGGCCCAGCGCCTTGGGCACATTGGGCTGCTCCATGAAGCCATAGGACAGCACCACCCGCTTGAAGTCATCATTGATCGGCTCGATGACGATCCGGTTGTCGTCGCGCACCCGGGGCCGATCGACGGTACGGACCGTCAGGATGATGTTCTTCTCGTGCAGCACCTTGTTGTGCTTGAGATTGTGCATCAGGGCGACCGGCGCGACGCCGGGGTCCGAGGTCAGGAAGATCGCTGTGCCCGGCGTGCGGTGCGGCGGACGGGCCGACAGCATCTCGATCAGGTCGGACAGCGGCAGGCTGTCGCGCCGCGTCTTGGCGGTCAGGATCTGGGTGCCGCGCACCCAGGTCAGCATCAGCAGCACCAGACCGGTGCCGAGCGCCAGCGGGAACCAGGCCCCCTGCGGGATTTTCAGCAGGTTGGAGGTCATGAACACCAGATCGATGGTCACGAACGGCAGGATGACCGCGAGGCTCGGGCCCAGCTTCCAGTTCCACAGGCGCCGGACGATGAACCAGGCCAGCAGGCTGTCGATGAACATGGTGCCGGTCACGGCAATACCGTAGGCGGCGGCCAGCGCGCTCGAGGTCTGGAAGGTCACCAGCAGCAGCAACACCCCGACCATCAGCAGCAGATTGATCGACGGCACATAGATCTGGCCGGCCAGATCCTCGGAGGTGTTGAGGATCTTGAGCCGCGGCAACAGGCCGAGGTGAACCGCCTGCTGGGTGACCGAGAAGGCCCCGGTGATGACCGCCTGGCTGGCGATCACGGTGGCGATGGTGGCCATGACCAGCACCGGCCAGTAGGCCACGTCCGGCACCATGGACCAGAACGGGTTCGCGGCCGCCGTGCGATCGTCGAGCACCATGGCCCCCTGGCCCAGATAGTTGAGCATCAGGCACGGCAGGACCACCCACAGCCAGGCCTTGCGGATCGGGGATTTTCCGAAATGGCCCATGTCGGCATAGAGGGCCTCGGCGCCCGTCACGGCAAGGAAGACGCTGCCCAGGATGACAAAGCCGACGAAGCCGTTCGAGATCAGGAAGGTCACGCCATAGTGGGGCGACAGGGCCCGCAGGATCGAGACGTCGTCGAAGATGTGATAGAGGCCCAGCCCCGCCAGAACCAGAAACCAGATCAGGGTCAGGGGTCCGAACCAGCGCGCCATACTGCCGGTGCCACGCGACTGGATCATGAACAGGGCGATCAGGATTCCGGCCGCGATCGGCAGGACGAAGGGCGCGAACATGTCGCCCATGCCCGGCGCATCGCGCAGGCCTTCAATGGCGGAAACCACGGAGATCGCCGGGGTGATGATACCATCGCCATAGAAGAGCGCGGCCCCGACCACCCCCAGCAGGAAGACCACCGCCGAGCGCTTGCCGATGGCATGCTGGGCCAGCGCCATCAGCGCCAGCGTCCCGCCCTCGCCCTTGTTGTCGGCGCGGGTCAGGAAGACGACATATTTGATCGTCACGACCAGAATCAGGGCCCAGAAGACCAGCGAGACGACGCCCAGAACGGCCATCTCGGCGGTGCCGCCCGAACGACTGTGGTGCAGGGCCTCGCGCATGGCGTAGAGCGGGCTGGTACCGATGTCGCCGAACACCACACCGATCGCCCCGATGACCAGACCCAGCTTGCCCTTGGCCGCCAGTCCGTGGTCGCCGTGCCCGTCGTGGGGCGCGGTCGTATCGGATGTAGCCTGAGGCGCTGCGGGGCCGGACGCGCCACCCGGGGGCGGTGCGTCGGGCCTGGGGGTATCCCCGGTCATGCCTGGTCTCCGGGAGCCGTGGGAGGACGGTCCCTTCCATAAAGCCGCGGGGCTTTAGACCCTTTCGACGGACGGTTCAATCGTGGCCCCCGGTGCGGCCCCTGCGACCGTGCGTTTGTGATTCCCGCGACAAACGCCTAAATCCGCATACGGAACCCTAAACCCATGTCCGACAGTCAAAGATTCCCCGTCGCGGCCCACGCCCTGGCCTATCTGGCCCACAAGGGCGCCTATGGACCTGCCCAGGCGGTGCCCAGCGCCATCCTGGCGGCCTCGGTGCCCACCAATCCAGTGGTCATCCGCCGGGTGACGGGCCTTCTGGCGCGCGCCGGCCTGATCGAAACGCGCTCGGGCGCCAGCGGCGGGGCCTGGCTGTTGCGCCGCCCCGAGAC
>JAHJYN010000223.1 GCA_018826885.1 Alphaproteobacteria bacterium
GAGAAGGACGACCACCCCTATGTGTTTCGCACCCTGGACCGGAGAGCCAAATGATCGTCGCCACCACCAATGACCTGCCCGGCCACCGCGTGGTGCGGGTGCTGGGCATGACGCGCGGGATTACCGTGCGCTCGCGCAACATCGTGTCCGACGCCCTCGGCGGGCTGCAGTCGATGGTCGGCGGACGCGTCGGCGCCTATGTCAAACTGGCCGAGAGCGCCCGGCAGGAGGCCTATGAGGCCCTGCTGGAAGACGCGAAGGGCAAGGGCGCCAACGCCATCCTGGCCATGCGCTATGACGCCAATGAGATCATGCCCGGCATCACCGAAGTGCTGGCCTATGGCACGGCCGTGGTGGTCGAGCAGGCGTGAGTGAGTAGTGAATAGTGAGTGGTGAGTAGAGGTCGGGCGAGTGGGGCCATAAATCCCGCGTCACTACTCACTACTCACTAGCACCAATCACTCTTCACCCCTCCTAGCTGAGCGTCGCCATCGCCGAGCGTTCGAAGTCCTTGAGCTCGTCGAGGCGGCCGTCGCGGATTTTCTGCACCCAGTAAGGGTCGGCCAGCAGGGCGCGGCCGACGGCGACCAGGTCGAATTCGTCGCGTTCCAGCCGTTCGATCAGACCGTCCAGCGAGGCGGGCTTTGAACCGGCGCCGCCAAAGGCCGCGATGAACTCGCCGTCCAGACCGACCGAGCCGACGGTGATGGTCGGCTTGCCGGTCAGCTTCTTGATCCAGCCAGCGAAGTTGAGGTCCGAGCCCTCGAACTCGGGCTCCCAGAAGCGGCGCTGCGAGCCATGGAAGACATCGACGCCGGACTCGGACAGCGGCGCCAGCCACTGGGCCAGTTCGTCGGGATCGTGGCCATTCTTGGCGGCGAAGTCGTGCGACTTCCACTGCGAGATGCGCAGGATCAGGGCCATGTCCTCGCCGATGCCCGCGCGCACCGCCTTGACCACTTCGGCGCCGAAGCGGGCGCGGTCGGCGATGGTCGGGCCGCCCCAGCGGTCGGTGCGGTCGTTCAGGCCGCTCCAGAAGAACTGGTCGATCAGATAGCCGTGGGCGCCGTGGATCTCGACGGCGTCAAAGCCCAGCTCGCGGGCGGCCTTCGCCGAGCGACCGAAGGCGGCGATGGTGTCGGCGATGTCCTCCTCGGTCATCGGCTCCAGCTTGCGGTTGCCGGGGGTGGTCATGCCGGAGGGGCTGTCGACCTTGCCGAGCGGGGCCCAGTCCGCCCCCTGGCCGCGGGCCGAGCCGACGTGCCAGATCTGCGGGGCGATCAGGCCGCCGGCGGCGTGAACCTCGTCGACCACCTTTTTCCATTCGGGCAGGGCCTCGCCGTGGAAGACGGGGACATTGGCGTCGTTGCGCGCGGCGGGGCGCTCGACGACCGTGCCCTCGGTGATGATCAGGCCGACATCGCCCTCGGCGCGCCGCCGGTAGTAGCCCGCGACGTCCTCGGTCGGGATGCCGCCCGGCGAGAAGGAGCGGGTCATGGGCGCCATGACGATGCGATTGGGCAGTTTCAGCGACTTGATCTGGAAGGGCTGGAACAGGGCATCGACGGACATGGCAGGCTCACGGTTCATAGGACTGGAACCGCCAAGGTGGCGATTAGCGTTGCGTTTGAAAACCCTTGCCGGCGATTTTTCTCAGGAGGCCGTCAGACCGAGGGTGTCGGCAACGGCGCGGGCCAGACCGGTGAAGCGCTGGCCGACCTGCCCGTCCGGGCTGTCGAGGGTCACGGGGCGGCCGGCATCGCCCGCCTGGCGGACGGCGACGTCCAGCGGGATGTCGCCGAGGACGGGGATGCCCAGACGGGCGGCCTCGGCGGGTCCGCCGTCGGTGCCGAAGATGTCGCCGCTCATGGTCTGGACGAGACCGAGCACGGGGGTGCCGACCTTGTGGAACAGGGCGTGGGCGCGGCGGGCGTCGGCGAGGGCGACCTCCTGCGGGGTGGTGACGATGACGGCGCCGTCCAGCGGGGTCTTCTGGATCAGGCTGAGGTGAACGTCGCCCGTGCCGGGCGGCAGGTCGACGACCAGCACATCGAGGGGCTCGGCCTCGGTGCCCCAACGGGTCTGGGTCAGCATCTGGGTCAGGGCCTGGGACGCCATCGGCCCGCGCCAGATCATGGCGTCATCGGCCGCTGTCAGCAGGCCGACCGACATGGCGGCGAGGCCGTGCACCCGGTGCGGCTCCATCTTGCCGTCGACATAATCCGGCTTGCCCGCGATGCCGAGCATGGTCGGCAGGGACGGGCCATAGACGTCGGCGTCGAGGAGGCCGACGCGCAGCCCTTGCTGCGACAGGGCAATGGCCAGATTGACGGCGACGGTCGACTTGCCGACCCCGCCCTTGCCGCTGCCAACCGCGATCACGCGGCGCACATGGTCGGGGCGGTCGGTTGGCACGGGGGCCTTGGCCCGACCCTGATCGACCGCAGCCTTCGACAGGCCGGCGGTGCGGCGCGGCGGCGCCGGGGTGGTCTCGGCGGTCAGGATCACCGACACGCGGGTGATGCCCGGCAGGGCCTTCAGCGCCGCCTCGGCCTGATCGCGGACGGGGGCATAGCGGGCGACCTCGGCCGGATCGACCTCCAGCACAAAGCCGGCGCGATCCTCGGCCACCACCAGACCCTTGACCTTGCCGCCGTCCATCAGGCCGCCGCCGGTGACCGGATCGGTCAGGCGGTTCAGCAGATCGATGACGGCCTGTCTGTCGGGCACGGCTTGCTCCTTGGCGCACGAGGGGGTTTACCGGGCCTTCTATCCCCCTGACCGCATCGGCGCGAGGTTCCATTTGTCCCAGGGCGACCCTGCCAGACTGACCCTGATCGGGGGACCGACCGCGTCTGGCAAGTCGGCGCGGGCGCTTGAGCTGGCCGAACAGACCGGGGCGGTGATCGTCAATGCCGACAGCCAGCAGCTGTATGCCGAGCTGCGCGTGCTGAGCGCCCGGCCGGATGCGGAGGAGGAGGCCCGGGCCGAGCACCGGCTGTACGGCGTGGCCGCGGGCGATGCCCCCTGGTCAGTCGGGCGCTGGGTGCGGGCGGTGCAGGACCTGCTGGAGGAGATCGACGGTCGGCCCGCGGTCCTGGTGGGCGGCACGGGGCTGTATTTCACCGCCCTGACCCGGGGGCTGGCGGACATCCCGCCGGTGCCCGAGGCGGTACGGCAGACCGTCGAGGCGGACTATGACCGGGTGGGTGAAGCGGCGTTCCGACAGAGGCTGGCGGAGGCAGATCGCGAGGCCGCGGCCCGGATCGAGGACAACGACCGGCAACGGCTGATCCGGGCCATGGCGGTGGCGACACACACCGGACGCGCCCTGTCGGACTGGCAGGCGGATACCCGGCCGATCCTGACGCCCGGACGCTGGACCGGACAGCTGATCCTGCCGGAGCG
The DNA here is from genome assembly GCA_018826885.1 of Alphaproteobacteria bacterium. GTDB lineage: Bacteria > Pseudomonadota > Alphaproteobacteria > Caulobacterales > Caulobacteraceae > Brevundimonas. Next base: position 3,409 of record JAHJYN010000223.1, read on the forward strand.
CGAGGTGCTGTATGCCGCCTGCGATGCCCGCTGCGCGGTGATGCTGGAGCGCGGCGCGCTGGACGAGGTGCGGGCTCTGATAGACCTCGGCCTGTCGCCTGCCCTGCCGGTGATGAAGGCGGTCGGGGTGCGCGAGCTGGCGGCCCACCTGCGCGGCGAGACCTCGCGGGAGGTTGCGCTGGACCAGATGCGTCAGGCCACCCGCAACTATGCCAAACGCCAGCTGACCTGGTTCAGGAACCAGATGCCGGACTGGGACCGGGTCTGACTGCTACTCGATCACGTCCATGGTGCCGGGCTCGAACGTCACGCCCTCGAACTCGGGATAGGCCTCGCGCAGGATGTTGGCCTGGGCGGGGTCGTTGACGTCCATGATGTACCAGATGCCCTCGTCCATGAAGGCAAGGTTGGGCGACACGGCCTTGATCTGGATGCCCTGGGTTTCCATCAGCATGGTGAGGTCGAGGACGACATATTGCCGGCTGCCATCCGGGGTGACGAAGGTCTCGGCACCGGCCCTGTCGATGTCGAAGGCGAGGATGGTGACCTGGCTCATCAGCTCATCGACCATGTCGCGGCTGGCATCCCGCGCCTCATCCGCCGTAACTCCATAGGTGTCGGCAATCGTCTGCAGCACTTTCGGCGGCAGAAATTCGATCATGGCCGAGAACTGTCCGGCCTCGACCATGCCGTTCAGCTGATCGATGCGCGCATCGAGGCCCGCGCGGTCGGCGGCCGACAGGGTGGCTTTCGGAGCCTCCTGCGCCAAGGCGGGCGCGGCGGCGAGGCCCGACCCGAGTGCCAGAACCATGGCGAACATTGCAAGACGGGTGAACACGGGGACGCTCCTCGACAAGATGATCCCTGCTGATTGCCCCACGTCCGGGTTACTGGCCAGTCAAAATCCATGACCACAGCAGGTTATTGGATTTTCATCCCTTTGCCCCTATATTGGAGGGGTCCGGGTTCGCCCGGACTATGGCGATAAAGGCGCTTGTAATAAGCGGACCGGACCCGGGTGCGATTCCCGGCGGCTCCACCATTTTCCCCCGCGTTATCGGCGGAAGGTATGGGGC
>JAHJYN010000224.1 GCA_018826885.1 Alphaproteobacteria bacterium
GGGCTTCTTGTCGTTGTCTTTTGAATGGCGGTCCATGATGAGCGGTTCATGCGCATGGCATTGGCCCTGGCGCAAGCGGCGGCGGACGTGGACGAGGTCCCCGTCGGCGCAATTCTGGTCGATGAGGCGACCGGGACCGTGGTCGCTGAGGGGTCGAACCGGCCCATTTCGACCTGCGATCCCACCGCCCATGCCGAGATCGTGGCCCTGCGCGCAGCGGCCGAAAGTCTCGGCAACTATCGCCTGACCGGCCTGACCCTCTATGTCACGCTTGAGCCGTGTTCCATGTGTGCGGGCGCGATCAGCCTCGCCCGCATCGGACGCGTCGTCTGGGCGGCCGACGACCCCAAGGGCGGCGGCGTCCTCCATGGCCCGCGCATCTTCGACCAGCCGACCTGCCACTGGCGCCCGACGACCGAGGGGGGACTGCTGGCCGACGACGCCGCCGGTCTGCTGAAACGATTCTTCCGGGCGCGGAGGGGAACAGCCAGACCCCACAGCCGTTCCGACGCACAGTCGCCTGTGGAGGGGCAAAGCGAATGATTCGATCCCTGCTGATCGCTGCCGGAATTATGGCTGCCCTGTCGGCCTGCGAGGAACCGACACCGGTCAGTTCGGATGGAGACGCCGTCCAGCAACGTGCCGTAGAGGCCCAGACCGCCCGGCGTCGCACCGGCGCCGAGATTCAGGAACGGATGCTGCACCGCGACGTCCAGGCCTCCTATGTCTGCGTGGGTGGCGACCGCCTGACCGTCGATTTCGACAACGCACGCGAGATGGCCACGGTCCGCAACTCGATGGGAGAGGCCTTCGACCTTCACCTCGAACGGGCCGAGACCGGGATCTGGTATCGCGCCAGCGGCAACGAACTCCGAGGCGAAGGCACCTCCGCCGTCTGGACCGTCAGGGACCGTGATCCGGTGGAATGCCGCGCGGTCGACTAGCTCGCGCCGGCCCCTTTCAGGAACGCCCGAACCCGCCCCGCATCGACGTCCCGCGCGACGAAGGCCTCGCCGATCCGCCGCGCCAGAACCAGAGTCAGCCGCCCGCCCTCGGCCTTCTTGTCCTCGGTCATCCGCGCAAGGACCCCTTCCGCGGTGAACCCGCCGACGGATACCAGCTGTGTCGGCAGTCCGGCTGACCCAACGACCTCCGCCACCCGCCTGGCGTCAGAGGGCGAACACAGCCCCTCCGTCGCCGAGAAGCCAAACGCCAGCACACAGCCCAGCGCGACCGCCTCGCCGTGGGTCAGCACATCCTCGTCAAAGCCCAGCTCGGCCTCCAGCGCATGGCCAAAGGTGTGACCGAGGTTCAGCAGGGCCCGGGCCCCCGCCTCCTTCTCGTCGGCCCCCACCACGGCGGCCTTGATCCGCACCGAGCGCTCGATGGCATCGGCCAGCGCATCGTCCGCCATCCCGACGGGGTCGCCGACCGCCGCCAGCTGGTCGAAATAGGCCGCGTCGCCCAGCAGGCCATGCTTCAGCATCTCCGCCCAGCCCGAGCGCAGCTGACGCACCGGCAAGGTCTTGAGCACATCGGTGTCGGCCAGCACCCGCCGCGGCTGGTGAAACGCCCCGACCAGATTCTTGCCGCGCGGCGTGTCGATCGCCGTCTTGCCACCCACCGAGGAATCCACCTGGGCCAGCAGGGTTGTCGGCACCTGAACAAAGTCTATGCCGCGCATGAACAGGGCGGCGGCCAAGCCCGCCAGATCGCCGATCACCCCCCCGCCCAGCGCGATCACCAGACTGGACCGGTCCAGTCCCTGCGCCATGAGGCCATCCAGCACCCGCTCCAGCTGACCAAAGGACTTGCTGGCCTCGCCCGCCGGCACGACAATCGATCCGACCCGGGCGCCCGCTGCGCTCAACGCCTCGATGACGCCCGCGCCATACAGGCCAAAGACCGTCTCGTCCGACACGACGGCGACCGCGCGTCCGGGGCGCACCTCGGCGATGCCGCCGATGCCGGCCAGCAGACCCGGCCCGATGATCACCTGATAGGGACGGAACCCCGCGCCCAAGACCTCCACAACCCGGCTCATGACGCCTGTCCCGGATGGTAGGCGGCAAGCGCCTCGACGATGGTGTCGACCGACTGGGAATGGGCGCCCGTGCCGACATCGACCGTCACATCGGCAAAGGCATAAATGGGGTAGCGGACCTCGGCCATGCGCTTCAGCGTCTCCAGCGGATCGCGCCCGCGCAGCAGGGGCCGGGTGTCGCGTCGCCGCACCCGTTCGGCCACCACCTGCAGGTCGGCGCGCATCCACACCGTCAGCGCCTTGTCCTTCAGCAGCGCCCGGGTCTCGGGGTTCATCACCGCCCCGCCGCCGGTCGCCAGAACCATGGGCGGCCCCTCGACCAGACGCTTCATCACCCGCGCCTCGCCCGCCCGGAACTCCTCCTCGCCATACAGGGAGAAGATGTCCGACACCGTCATCCCGGCCGCTTCCTCGATCTCGGTATCGCCATCGGCGAACGGCAGGCCAAGCCGCCGGGCCAGCCGCCGACCGACGGTCGACTTGCCAACCCCCATCAGCCCGATCAGGGCGATGGTCCGGTCGACGGTCACGGTCGAGGCAGGCTTGGCGTCAGAGGCGGCTGGGGTCATGATCGTTTCGACCTCTACACCATGGCGCGCAACGCGCTACAGCCAAGGCCGGATGTGACCCCCCAGATCGAAGCCTTTCTGGAAATGATGGCGGTCGAGCGCGACGCCGCGCCCAATACCCTGTCAGCCTACGGCCGCGACCTCGCCGATGCCGAGGCCGGTCTGGGCAAATCCGGTGGCCTGATGGGGGCCGATTCGCCCGCGCTTGAGACCTGGTATGCTGGTCTGTCGCGTGCGGGCCTGTCGGCGGCGACGGCGGCCCGCCGCCGCTCGGCCGTGCGTCAGTTCTACCGCTTTGCCCTGTCCGAAGGCTGGCGCAAGGACGACCCCTCGCGCCGACTGGAGGCGCCTGCGCGCGGCCGCCCCCTGCCCAAGGTGCTCAGCCGCGAGGAGATCGAACGCCTGTTCGAGCGGCTGATGGACCGCGATGGCGCCGCGGCCCTGCGCCTACTGACCCTGGTCGAGCTGGCCTATGCCTCGGGCCTGCGCGTCTCGGAACTGCTGGCGCTGCGAGTCGAGCCCTTCCGCCGCGATCCCGACCACCTCATCGTCCGGGGCAAGGGCGGCAAGGAGCGGCTGGCCCCCATCGGCCCCGCCGCGCGCCGGGCGGTCCAGGCCTGGCTGGCGGTGCGCGACGCCGCTCGCAAGCCCAAGGCGCCGGACAGCGTCTGGCTGTTCCCCTCGACCGGGGGCTCGGGCCACCTGACCCCGCGCCGCTTCGCCCAGTTGCTGGAACAGGCCGCCCTGGCCGCCGGGCTGGAGCGCGGTCGCGTGACGCCCCACGTCCTGCGCCACGCCTTTGCCACCCATCTGCTGGAAGGCGGGGCCGATCTACGCGTCGTCCAGACCCTGCTGGGCCACGCCGACATCTCGACCACCCAGATCTACACCCACGTCGCCCGCGACCACCTGGCCCGTGTGGTCCGCGACAAGCATCCCCTCTCTCGGCCACAACCGCGCAAGGACTGAACCCCGCTTGCTCCCCGGCGTTTGGGCCACTAGGTTCCGCCGCCTTTCCCGGGGCGAAGTCTCCGCCCGCTGCAGGATGCCTTCATGGCCACCCACTACCTCGAGTTCGAAAAGCCGATTGCCGACCTCGAAGCCAAGATCGAGGAGCTGTCGCTGCTGTCGGAAACGGCCGGCTCATTCGAGTCCGAGATCGCCGGCCTGACGCGCAAGGCCGAGGAACTGCGCCGCAAGATCTACGGCAAGCTGGACCCCTGGATGAAGACCCAGGTGGCCCGTCATCCCCAGCGGCCCCATCTGGTCGACTACATCGACGGCCTGTTCACCGATTTCGTTGAGCTGCACGGCGACCGTCAGTTCGGCGACGATCAGGCGATCCTCGGCGGCCTCGCCCGTTTCCGGGGCCGTCCCGTGGTCGTTATGGGCCAGGAGAAGGGCCACGACACCCAGACCCGCCTGACCCACAATTTCGGCATGGCCCGCCCCGAGGGTTATCGCAAGGCCGTGCGCCTGATGGACATGGCTGAACAGTACAGCCTGCCCGTCCTGACCTTTGTCGATACGGCCGGGGCCTATCCGGGTCTGGGCGCCGAGGAGCGCGGTCAGGCCGAGGCCATCGCCCGCTCGACCGAGCGCTGCCTGACGCTGGGCGTGCCCTCCATCGCCACCGTCACCGGCGAAGGCGGGTCCGGCGGCGCCATCGCCATCGCCGCCGCCAGCCGCGTGCTGATGCTGGAGCACTCCATCTATTCGGTGATCTCGCCCGAGGGCGCCGCCGGCATCCTGTGGCGCGACGGCGCCCGGGCCCGCGACGCGGCCATGGCCATGAAGATCACCGGCCCGGACCTGATGGAACTCAAGATCGTGGATCGCCTGATCCCCGAGCCGGTGGGCGGCGCTCACAGCGACCGCGCCACCGCCGTCGCCAACGTCGGCGACGTCCTGGCCGAAGAGCTTGAGGCGATGAAGGGCCTGTCCCCTGAGGACCTGCGCCGCAAGCGCGCCGACCGCTTCTACGCCATCGGCCGGATGAGCTAGGCCTTCAGGGCCGAGCCCCGCGTCTGCTTCCGCCACAGGGTCGCGTATTCGCCGCCCTGACGCGCGACCAGTTCGGTGTGAGTGCCGCGCTCGACCACCCGCCCGTCCTTCAGCACCAGGATCAGATCGGCATCGGCCACGGTCGACAGCCGGTGGGCAACCACGAGCGTGGATCGCCCGGCCCGGGCCTTCCTCAGCGTCTTCTGGATGGCCTGTTCCGTGCGGCTGTCCAGCGCGCTGGTCGCCTCATCGAGGATCAGGATGCGCGGATCGGCCAGCAGGGCCCGGGCGATGCCCACGCGCTGGCGCTCGCCGCCCGACAGCTTCAGCCCCCGCTCGCCGACCTTGGTGTCCAGCCCGTTCGGCAGGGTGCGGATGAAGGTCGCCAGTTCCGCCGCCTCGGCCGCTTGCCAGATGTCGTCCTCACTCGCCTCGGGCCGGGCAAAGGCGATGTTGGAGCGCAGGGTGTCGTTGAACAGGGCCACATCCTGCGGCACCAGCGACATGGCGCTGCGCAGCGAGGCCTGGGTCACCGCCGTCGCGTCCTCGCCGTCGATGGTCACCCGCCCGGTCTGGGGGTCCAGCAGCCTCAGGGCCAGCTTGACCACGGTCGACTTGCCCGCCCCGGACGGTCCGACGAGGGCCACGGTCTGACCGGGCTCCAGCGTAAAGCGCACATCCTCCAGCCCGGCCGAGCGCGCATCGTGGCGGAAGCTGACATCCTCGAACGCCAGGCAGCCGCCGCGCGCATCGACCGGTCGCACCAGATCATGGGCGTTCGGGGCATCGGCCACCTGTGGCCGCTGGCGGGTGACCTTGAGCAGCTCTTCCATGTCGATGAAGCCTTGCCGGATCTCCCGATAGGCAAAGCCCAGAATGTTCAAAGGCGCATAGAGCGAGATCAGGATCAGCACCGCCGCCATGACATCGCCCGGCCCCAGCCGTCCGGCCGCCGCCTCGAACCCGGCCATGACGGCCATGATCGCCAGCCCCAGGTTCATGATCAGGGCCTGGATGCCGTTCAGCATGGCGAGTGAGTTATTGGCCTTCAGCGCCGCCTGCACATAGGTGGTCAGCGCCTGGTCGTAACGGCTGGAGGTCCGCGTCTCGGCCCCGAACGACTTGACGGTCTCATAGTTCAGCAGGGCGTCGACCGACAGGCCGGCCGCCTCGGAATCGGCTGCATTCATCGCCCGGCGGTGCTCCAGTCGCCAGCCGGCCATGCCGAAGGTCACCGCCGCATAGATCACCACCACCGCCACGGCCACAGCCGCAAACCGCCAGTCATAGCGCGCGCCCAGAACCCCGGCCGCGAGGATCAGCTCGATCCCCGTCGGCGCCAGGTTGAAGACGATGATCCGGAGCAGGAAATCCACGGCCCGCGAGCCCCGCTCCATGATCCGCGACAGGGCGCCCGACCGCTTGGTCTGGTGAAAGTCCAGCGACAGCGACAAAGCGTGGGAAAAGGTATCGGCGGCCATCTTGCGCTGCGCCGCGGCCCGCACAGGGGCGAACACCACATCCGACAGCTGCGGCGTGACCGACGACAGGAAGCGCACCCCGGCCCAGCCCAGCGCAAAGGCGGCAAAGCCCCAGCCGACGGCGACCGCCGCCCCCTGCCCCGCCGCCAGCTCATTGACGGCAATGCCCAGCAGGACGGGCGCCGCCACGCCCAGCGCCTTGCCCAGCAGGGTCAGCGTCAGGGCCGCCGTGATCCTCATCCTCAGCTGGGGTGCACCCGAGCGGCCGACCACGCCGAACAGATCGGCCAGCGCCTTCCAGGTTGATGGGGTTTCCGCAGGCAGTTGCGCCGCCGCGCCGTCCAGAGCCTTTGTCGCGGGGTCCGCATTGCGCCCCCGCCCTCGTTCACCGCGCATCGCCATGCGCCCTATATGGAGGGCGTCGCGGGTTTGACAAAGCCGTCAGCCGATGCCGGCGATCGTCTCGACCAATTCCTCGACAGCCGCCTCTGTCGTCGCCCAGGAACAGACGAACCGGACCGAGCCGTCGTCGAACCGGTAGCAGGCCCAGCCCGCCTCATTGAGGCGCCAGTGCGTCGCCACCGGCATGCGCACGAACACGGCGTTCGCCTCGACCGGGTGGGCCAGCACATGCGGCGAGCGCGTCACAATCCCCTCGGCCAGCTTCCGCGCCATGGCATTGGCGTGGGCCGCATGGGTCTCCCAGGCGCCGCTCTCCAGCAGGCCCAGCAGGGGCGCGGCCAGGAACCGGCCCTTCGAGGCCATCTGTCCGGCCTGTTTCAGCCGGTTGTCGATCCGTCGGGCCAGCGAGGTGTCGAACATCACCAGCGCCTCGCAGCACAGGGCCCCGGCCTTGGCCCCGCCGAGTACCAGAACATCGACACCCAGCCCGGCAATCGACTTCAGGTCAAAGCCCGAGGCGGCCGCATTGGCCAGCCGCGCCCCGTCGAGGTGCACGCCATGGCCGCGCGCCTTGACCGGATCAATCAGGGCCTTGAGTTCCTCGGTCGTATAGACGGTGCCGTATTCCGTGGCCTGGGTCAGCGACAGGGCGGCCGGCGGCTGGCGGTGGCCGACCTCTGTCTCCGACAGGTGCGCCGTCAGCGCCGCAGGATCGATCTTGCCCGAAAAGCCCGGCAGACCGATCAGACCGACACCCTGGCCGAAGAAGCCCGGAGCCCCCGTCTCGTCCGTGCAGACGTGGGCCGCGTGATGGGCCAGCACGGCCTCGAACGGCCAGGCCAGCATCGACAGGGCCAGCGAATTGGCCGCGGTCCCCGAGAAAACGAACCGCACCTCGGCCTCGGCATCCAGCCTTTGCCGGATCAGGTCGGCCGCGCGGGCGCTGACGTCATCGGTGCCATAGGCGCGGGCGAAGCCCTCATTGGCCTGCGTCAGCGCCGCGAGGGCCTCGGGCGCCATGCCCGCCGTATTGTCGGAGCCGAAATCATAGCGCATCGATCAGGCCTTGGGCTCGCCACCGGGGGTCAGGCCCACCGACTCCAGATCGATCCCCTTGTAGGGAACGCCGACCTGATGCGGGAACGGGATCTCGATACCCGCCTCATCCAGGGCTTCCTTGCCGCCCTGCATCAGATCCGCCTGGGTCTGCCACCAGTCGCCGGAAAACACCCAGGCGTGCAGGGTGATCTGGACCGCGCTGTCCAGCAGACCCGTCACGCCCGACCAGACGGGCGGGTCCTCCATCACGCTCTCATGCTGCCTCGCGACGGCCTCGAGGACCTCGCGGGCGGCCTTCAGATCCTCGCCATAGCCAACGGTGAAATCGATCTCGACCCGACGACGGGTCTGTCCCGAAAAGTTGAGGATCCGGTCCCCCAGCACCAGCGAGTTCGGCACGACGATCTTGTGATTGCTCGCATTGGTCAGCTGGGTGGTGAACAGGTCGAGCTTCTGCACCGAGGCCGTCACACCGCCGATGTCGACCACGTCGCCGACGCGATAGGGGCGCAGGATCAGCAACATCACCCCCGCCGCGACATTGGACAGCGTGCCCTGCAGCGCCAGGCCGACGGCCAGCGAGGCCGCCCCCAGTACCGCAATGATGGAGGTGGTCTGGACGCCCAGCCGCTGCAGCACGGCGATCAGACCGAGGATCAGTACGGCGACGCGAACCACCTGCACGGCAAAGCTGAGGACCGTGGAATCGCGGCGGAAGGCGCTGATCCGGCCCAGCCCCTTGCGCGCGGCAGAGGACGCCCAGCGCGAGGCGATCACCGTGGCGATCAGGATCAGGATCGCCAGCGTCAGATTGACGGCAAAATCGCCGACCAGTTGGGTCGCCTTGGCGATCAGGGCGGCATCAAGGGTCACGGCATCGCGGCCCGAGGTCAGGGTCGAGGCAAGAAGGCTGGTGTCAGTCATGCCCCGGGTCTAGCGCCCCAAAAAGGCTTGTGAACCCCCCGGCCTTGAATTCTTTGTCCGGCTGGAAGGTCAGGCGGCGACCTGGGCCAGGGCTTCGGTGCCCATCATCGCCCGAAGAGCATCCCGGCCCTCACCGACGTGGGCCATCATCTGGGCCAGGGCGGCAAAGTCGATGGGCTTGTTCAGATACGCATCCGCGCCGGCCTCGAGACCCGCGGCATGATCCTCGCTGCGCGCCGAGGCCGACAGCACGACAATGGGCGTTCCGGCATTGATGCCGGCCCCGTCGCGGATGTGACGGGTGGCCGTCAGGCCGTCCATGACCGGCATGTTGACGTCCATGATGATCAGGTCGAACGTCTGTTCCGCGCAGGCGTCGAGGGCCAGTTGCCCGTTCTCGGCAGCCGTCGAGACATGGCCCGCCGAGCTCATCCAGGCTTCGAGGATCATGCGGTTGACCGGGTGGTCCTCAACAATCAGTACCGACATCTGGCGCCCGTCCTCGACCTCGGCGGTAATCTCTTCGACCGCCCTGGGTGCCGCCCATTCCACAACCTCGGCCTCGACGGCGAAGGTGAAGGTCGACCCCTTGCCCAGCTCCGAGGTCACCGTGATGTCGCCGCCCATGATATTGGCCATGCGCCGCGAGATCGTCAGTCCCAGCCCGGTTCCGCCGAAGCGGCGCGTCGATGAGGCGTCCACCTGGGTGAAGGGCTGGAACAGGCGCTCCAGGTCCTCCGGGGAGATGCCCGTGCCACTGTCCTTCACGGCAAAGTCGAACGCGACCCGCCGGTCGGCCAGGCGCCTGCCTGTAACCGTATAGGTCACTGTGCCCGTATCGGTGAACTTGACCGCATTGGACAGCAGATTGTGGATCACCTGACAGACGCGCAGCGGATCCCCGCGGACGATGGCCGGAATGTCGCCCTCATAGGTCGCCTCGAACATCAGCCCCTTGGCCTCGGCCTGGGCCTGGAACGGGCCGGTCACGCGGCGATGCAGGTCCTCGACCGACACGTCGACGATCTCGAAGGTCATTTTGCCGGCCTCGATCTTGGTCATGTCGAGGATGTCGTTCAGCAGGCTGAGCAGATTGTCGCCGGAGTTGCGGATGATCGACAGATATTCCCGCTGGGTATTCTCCAGGCGCGTCGCGCTCAGCAGCTGGGCCGCGCCGAGGACGCCGTTCATCGGCGTGCGCAGCTCGTGCGAGATGATTCCCAGGAAGTTGGACTTGGCGTCGTTGGCGGCATTGGCCTTGTCGCGGGCCGCTTCCAGCTCTTCGATCAGATGGGCCTGGTGGGCCTGAAACGCGCGAATTCGCTCCTCGCGCATCATGGTCATGGTCACCAGAACGAACAGGCCGGCCGCCGTGAAGGGCAGCACGGCGAGGAACGGCCAGAACAGCGGCGTGCCCCACTGGCTGATGGCAATGATCACGGCCACGGCGCCATAGGGCGAGGAAATCATCAGCGCCTGCCGGGGCGAACTGCGCAGCTGCGCGAACACCAGCACATAGCCGGCCACCAGCAGTGTCAGGGCCAGCGGCTGGCCAAAGGGGGCGCCGGAAAACCAGGCCAGCAGCGGGGCGGCGGCCCAGGCGGCGGTCGTGACGGTCGCCACGGCGGGGAAAACAAGACCCCACCCCGCGCCGACCCTCTGGCTGATACGCTTTTCGACGGCACCACGCGCGGCGCCGGCGGCCAGTGTTCCGACGAACCATAGACCGGCCGTCATGGAGCCCAGGGTCGCGAGCAGTCCCAGCGCCCAGCTGGTGATGATCAGATAGCGTAGATACTGGGTCTGCAGGATGGCTCGCAGGGCTGCTGCAGCTTCCCCAGGCGCTGAATCCTGCCCTATTCCGTCCGTCTCGACCAAGGCGGGCCCCCTCCGCACCGTTCACTTCAGGGTGGACGCTAAGGTGAAGTTTCTAAGACGAGGTGAATCTGCGTCTTGTTCGCGAATTACGCTGTGCCGGCAGCGCTTTGGGCCTCCTCCGGGGTCAGGGCCCGGACCGACAGGGCATGGACCGGCCCTGCCATTTCCTCGCGCAGGAGATCCAGCACCCGCCGCTGCCGCGCCACCCGGGTCAGGCCCTGAAAGGCCTCCGAGACAATCATCAGGTTGAAATGGCTCTCGCCGCCGGGCCGGGCATCCATGCCGCCCTCATGATGGTGGCCGGCGTGGCGCGCGCTGTCGTCGACCAGCTCAATCGCGTCCGGGGACAGCCCTGCCCCCAGTTTTTCGAGGATTCTTTGCGCAATCGGGCCGTGCGACATGCCATCTTCCTTGATGAGGACCAAATCAGCCCTACACTTCACAGGATGCCTTCCTCGTTTCAATACAAGCCGCGCTTCACGGATATCCGGGTCAAGCCCCCTCGAACCGACGAGGAGCGGGCGGCCGAGGCCGATGTCCTGCGCCTCAAGCCCGGCGAAAAGCCCTGCCAGTGGCCCGACTGCACGCGCGCGGCCACGGCCCGGGCGCCCAAGTCGCGGGAGCGCATCAACGACTTCTACGACTTCTGTCAGTCGCACGCCGCCGAATACAACAAGGGCTGGAACTTCTATGCCGGGATGAGCGAGGAGGACATCCGCGCCGCCCGCGAGAATGAGGCCATGACCGGGGGGCGTCCGACCTGGGAGATGAAGGCCGGCCGCCTGAACCGGGAATCTGCGGCCGCGTCAAAGGCCGGCACCACCGGCGGCACCTGGCGCGATAGCTTCGGCCTGTTCGGTCGCCGGGGCGAGACCGTGCCCGAGCAGCCGGGCGAGGACCGCCGCATCGGCCGGCTGGAGCGCGCCGCCCTGGCCGACCTCGATCTCGAACCCGGCGTCGAGAAAAAGGCGATCAAGGCCCGCTACCACGAGCTGCTGAAGCGCTTTCACCCCGACCACAACAAGGGCGACCGCGGCGCCGAGGCCAAGCTGCAACGCGTCATCAAGGCCTGGAAGACCCTGCAGAAGGCCGGACTGGCCTGACGGGCTTCAACTCCCTCTCCGCATCCGCTAAGCGCACCCCATGACCTCTCCGCTCGACTCCTCACCCGATCCGCTGCTGACGCTCGAACCGCACCGCAAGGCGACGGTCCGCGAGCTGTTCGGCATCGACGCCGACATGACCGTGCCGGTGTTCACCGAGCGCGACAGCCATGTGCCCGACATCGACGAGGCCTATCGCTTCGATCCCCAGACGACGCTGGCCATCTGCGCAGGCTTTGCCTTTGACCGCCGCGTCATGGTTCAGGGCTATCACGGTACCGGCAAGTCAACCCACATCGAGCAGGTCGCCGCCCGCCTCAACTGGCCGCTGGTGCGCGTCAACCTCGACAGCCACGTCAGCCGGATCGATCTGGTCGGCAAGGACGCCATCGTCCTGAAGGACGGCAA
>JAHJYN010000225.1 GCA_018826885.1 Alphaproteobacteria bacterium
CGCCGAGGCTGCGGGCCTGTATGAGGACCTGACCCGACCTCCCCCGGGAAGCCCGGACAGTTGACACCGGCGCCGCCGGGGGCCATCTGCCCCGTCCGGCCCCCGGCTGATCCTCCGACCCCCGGTTTCGTTCATGACCTACATCGTCACCGACGCGTGCGTCCGCTGCAAATTCATGGATTGCGTCGAGGTGTGCCCGGTCGACTGCTTCTATGAGGGCGAGAATTTCCTGGTGATCGCGCCGGACGAATGCATTGACTGCGGCGTCTGCGAACCCGAGTGCCCGGTCGATGCCATCAAGCCCGATACCGAGGACGAGCCGGACGGCAAATGGCTGAAGGTCAATGCCGACTTCGCCAAGGTCTGGCCGAAGATCACCGTGAAGGGCGCACCGCCCGCCGACGCTGAAGAGTTTGAGCGAGAGACCGGAAAGTTCGAAAAATACTTCTCGGAAAAGCCGGGCAAGGGCTCCTGAAGGCGCTTTTACGCAACAGGCGTACAGGGTTTGGCCGCAATCCGGTCACAATATGCCCCTCCCCCATGGTCATGCTTGGGGATATTTTGAATTTTCCGCTTTTTGTGATAGATTGATCTCATTCGGTCGGATGGCCCGCGACACGCTCGCACCATCCGGAGTGACGATAGAACCCCGACATAAACCGGGGCGGCCAGAGGTTTGGTGATCCGTTTCCGCATCTGAGATCGACAGTCCGCCGGTGCCGCTTTGCCGGGCAGGACAGGTCGTCTTCGATGCCGAGGTGAATTGCGATCGTCTGCGTCCGTGAAAGGAAATGACATGACGAGCAAGAGTGGTCTTGAATTCAAGGTTGGCGACGCGGTCGCCTATCCGGCTCACGGTGTCGGCAAGGTCGCCGCTGTGGAGACCCAGGAAGTCGCGGGCATGACCCTGGAAGTCTATGTCGTGACCTTTGACCACGAAAAAATGACCCTGCGCGTTCCGACCAACAAGGCCAAGACCGCCGGCCTGCGCTCGCTGGCCGCCGAGGATGTCGTCAGCCGCGCCCTGACCACGCTGAAGGGCCGCGCCCGCATCAAGCGCACCATGTGGTCGCGCCGCGCCCAGGAATATGAAGCCAAGATCAACTCGGGCGATCTGATCTCGATCGCCGAGGTGGTGCGCGACCTGCACCGTGCCGACACCCAGCCGGAACAGTCCTATTCGGAGCGTCAGCTGTACGAATCGGCTCTGGACCGCATGGCCCGCGAAGTCGCCGCCGCCAACCGCATCGACAAGGACGCGGCCGTCGAGCTGCTGGCCAAGTCGCTGAGCGCCAAGAAGGCCCCGCCGGCCCCGGCCGCCGCCGAAGCGGCCTGAGTTCAGGCAACAGGCTGAGACGAATGAGGCCCCGGAGCGATCCGGGGCCTTTTTTCGTGCGTCGTCTCAGCCGGCCTCGAGCGATTCGAGATACGCGATCAGGTCACGGATCTCGTCAGGCTGGAGCTCGACCTGGGGCATGGCGGGGTGGGCGGTGGTCAGGCCCTCGGCGAGGGCCTCCTGCAGGAAGCGGACGGGATAGCGGGTGTGCAGGTCGCGGAACGGCGGGGCGGCGGCCATGGGGCTCGCGCCGCTCGGGCCGATGGCGTGACAGGCGGCGCAGCGGGTCTGGGCCAGCGCCTCTCCGCGCGCTACGGCGCCGGGACGCAGCCCGGCCGGCGGGGCTTCGCCGACGTCAGGCCCCGGCGCGCAGGCGGCAAGAGCCGCCGCCACAGCGAGGGGGAAAAGGATCGGTGCGCGCATGACAGAGCTCCCGGTCGGGTCGCTCCAGTCCAGCACGGACCCGACGCGATGACCTTGACGTGGATCAAGGCCGGTGTCCCGGACGTTGGTCACTATGAGCCCTATTCATCACGACGTCGCCTCCTGCGTGGAGACGGCCAGACGCGGGAGCCCGCCATGACCTCGACCCTGACCCATATCCGTCTCGAACTGGCCCGCGAGCCCGGCTCGCCGGCCGGCAATCCGCAGGACGGCTGGGACATCGTCGCGATGCTGGACGCGGACGGAAAGCTCGACGCGGATGGGTGTCGCAAAGAGGCCGATCGCCTGCATGTCCGGCGCTTTGAGGACAACCAGACGGTTGCCACAGGCACCCTGCGTCAGGGCCCCGGCGGCAAGTGGCTGCTGGATCTGGCCCCCGAGGACGCGCCCGACGCCACCGGCTTTCGCTTTGGCGAGGAGCGGTTCGTGGCCGGGGAATACGTCAGCCTGATCAATGCCGACGGCGATCCGCACCCCTATGTGGTGGCCCGGACCGCGCCGGTCTGATCAGAAATACTCGGCGCCGGCCGGGCAGGTGGCGCTGATGCGGCGGGCGGTGATGCTGGCCGGGATGTAGGGCGTGCCGCGCGCCAGCTGGGCCCCGCCGTTGAAGCGGAAGCTTTCCGGCGCGTACGGACCGTTCAGGCGGACGCGGACGGTGCGGTCCTTGTGGTCGCGGCAGATGCCCTCGAAGCGCGCCTGACCGTTGCCGACCTCACGCACCGGATAGGTGCAGGACCAGCGCCGCGTCGACAGGCCGCTGAAGAAGCGGGTGATCTCGCTGGGGCGCACGCATTTGGTCTCGGTATCGCGGATGCCGAGCGCGCTGGTCGTATATTCCCAATAGCCGGGCAGCGGCGTGCCCGTGGCCTGGGGCGAGGTCGCGGACGACGGCACCGTCATCACCATGCCGAGCGCCAGCGCTCCGCCCGCAATGGGGAGCGCGCGGGCGAGGAAGCGGGTGCGGCCTTGTCTGTTGGTCATGTCAGCCCTCTCTGAAAGCTCGGGGGATCGATATATGGCCTTACTATGTGTCCGCAATTGAACAGCGGCTGAACGATCCGTAATTGCGCCGTTGGGCAAGGCGGAATGCCCCGCCGGAATCCCCCGCGCGCGGCCTTGACGCCCGGCCCCCTCCTCCTCTATACGACCGCCTCTCGCGCGGGACAGGGTTTCGCGTGCACCCAATGTTTCGTGCCCGGTGTCTTTTGCACCATGGCGCCAATGAGGATCAGTCCATGTCGCGTCGTTGCGAACTCACCGGGATCGGCCCGATGGTCGGCCATTCGGTCAGCCACTCGAACATCAAGACCAAGCGCCGGTTCCTGCCGTCGCTGAAGACCGTCAAGGTCGCGTCGGAATCGCTGGGCCAGACCTTCAGCCTGCGTATCTCGAACGCCGCCCTGCGCACCCTGGACTACAAGGGTGGCCTGGACGCCTTCATCGTCAAGGCTCGCGACGAAAAGCTGTCGACCGCCGCCCAGCGCATCAAGCGCCAGGTGAAGGCCAAGCTGGCCGAGCAGCAAGCCTCCTGATCCCTCCGGATCAGCCAGAATTCGGAAAGGCCGGTGGAAACACCGGCCTTTTTCTTTTCCGGTCCGCCCTCTAAGGTTCCGGCCTTCCTGTGACAGGTCTGCCGGAGACGCCCGTGACCGTATCGTTCCGCCCCCTTCTGGTCTCAATGGCCGCCCTTGGCCTGAGCTTTGGCGCGAGCGCCCCGGTGCTGGCGCAGGAGGCGACCGAACAGCGGACCTCGACCGAATTCACCATGGACACGGGCGGGCCGCGCACGCCGGAACAGCTGGCCATGCGGTTCGATGTGGCGGATCTGGCGATCAAGGTCATGCCGGACGACAAGGCCATCGAGGGCGTCGCCACCCTGACCTTTACGGCGACGGCGCCGCTGGACCGGCTGGTGGTCGAGCTGGACACCCGGTTCGACGTTTCGGAAGTGGCCATCGACGGGCGCGTCCTGTCGCCGAACAACTGGGTCAACCCCGAAGGCCGGATGACCATCAGCCTGCCGCGCCGCCTGCGCGCCGGGCAGTCGGTCGATCTGCGCATTGCCTATGCCGGCAAGCCGCATGTGGCGCGCAACGCGCCCTGGGACGGGGGCTTTGTCTGGTCGACCGCGCCGGGCGGAGAGCCGTGGATCGCCACCGCGATCCAGGGCGACGGCTGTGACCTGTTCTGGCCCTGCATCGACCATCCGATGGCCGAGCCGGGCCGGGTCGACCTGCACATTACCATTCCGTCCGACCTGTCCGCGCCCGCCAATGGCCGCTTCCTCGGCAAGGAGGACCACGGCGACGGCTGGACCACCTGGAACTGGACTGCGGACCAACCCAACAACTATGCCATCTCGCTGACGGTCGGGTCGTACGTCGAGCTGTCGGGCACCTATGAGAGCCGGTTCGGCAATACGATTCCGATGTATTTCTGGCACCTGAACAGCACCGATCCGGACAAGGCCGCGGCCCTGTTTGCCGAATTCCCCGAGCAGCTGGCCTTCTTTGAGGCGACGGTCGGGCCGTTCCCGTTCGGCGACGAGAAGATGGGCGTGGTCGAGACCCCGCACCTGGGCATGGAGCACCAGACCATCAATGCCTATGGCAACCAGTACCGCAAGGATCACGAGGGCTATGACTGGCTGCTGCAGCACGAGCTGGCGCACGAGTGGTTCGGCAACCAGCTGACCAACGTCAACTGGGACGACATGTGGCTGCACGAGGGGCTGGGAACCTATATGCAGCCGCTTTACACGCGCTGGCTGAACGGCGAGCAGTATTATCAGGCCGCGCTTCTGGAGCAGCGTCTGGGTCTGGCCAACCGCTTCCCCGTGGTGTCGGGCAGCGCCCTGACCGAGGAACAGGTCTATGAGGGTGATCAGGGCCCCGGCAATGACATCTATTACAAGGGCTCGCTGATCATGCACTCGCTGCGCATGCTGATCGGCGATGAGGCCTTCTATGAATCGGTCACCCGGCTGGTCTATGGCCGCCCCGACCCGCAGCCCGGCAATTTCGAGCCGCGCTATGCCTCGACGCCGGACTTTTTGGCCATCGTCAATGAGGTCACGGGTCAGGATCTGGGCTGGTTCTTCAACGGCTATCTGTATCAGGCGGCCCTGCCCGATCTGGTGTCGCGGCAACAGGGCGACCGGCTGATGCTGGAATGGGTGGTCGGCGACGGCAGCGTCTTCCCCATGCCGATCGAGGTCTCGGTAGACGGACAGGTCCAGACGGTGGCCATGACCGGCGGCCGCGGCGAGGTCCGGGGCGTGGGCCCGCACAGCCATGTGCTGATCGACCCGCAGAACAAGGTCCTGCGCCGGCTGGACAATATCGATGAGTTCACGGCCTGGAGGGCGACCCAGCGGCGTCGGTAGGGCGCGTCAGGCCCGTTCAACGCTGACGGACTGGTTCAGCATCCGGCACGGGCCGTTGGTCGACAGGAAGGCGATGTCGACGGCATCGCGGCCGCTGGCGATCCGCACCAGACCCTCGACGGGGGCGAGACCCGTCGGATCGACCAGCCACCAGCCGCCCGACAGATAGACCTCGAACACCGCATGGAAGTCGGGCGGGTCGAGGTCGAGGGCATAGGCGCTGACGGCGCGCGCCGGAATGCCGGAGGCCCGGCACATGGCCATGCCCAGATGGGTGAAATCGCGGCATACGCCGGCCCGGTCGAGGAAGGTGTCGGCGGCCGTCGTCTGGGGCGTGGAGACGCCGTGGGTATAGGCGATGTTGGCCTTGATCCAGTCGAGGATGGCCAGCACCTGGGCGCCGCCGGCCTCGGACCACTGGTTGCCGACAAACCGCTCAAAGCCGTCGGACGGGCAATAGCGGCTGGGCCACAGATAGGTCAGGGTCTCGCCCGGCAGCTCGGTCCAGCTGTGCTGATGCGCCGTCGGCGGCAGGCGCTTGAGCGTGCCGTTGTCGATCACGGCCTCATAGATCAGGCGGACGTCACCGGAGAGGCAGGCGCGCAGCGTCCGGGAACCATAGTCGGGCGTGGTGTGGGCAATCAGCTCGACGCCCGGGGGGCCGTCCAGCCGCTCTTCCAGAATGGTCTGGCCCGGCCAGCGGGCAGCCTGGATCAGATAGATGGCATCCGTCGGCGCCTCGAAACGATAGGTCAGTTCGGAGCGGATGCGCAGCTTCATGAAGGGGTCCGACAGGGGCCGCCCGAATGGGCCGCCGGTTCGCCCTGCCTAGGGCAAGGCGCGCGTCTGCAACAGACCGGGATCGCTATGGTTCCAGCTCGATGTCCCAGTAGAGATAGTCAAGCCAGCTGTTGTGCAGATAGTCGGGCGGGAAGCGGCGTCCGGCGTCCTGAAGCTGCCAGGCGTTCGGCCGCCGGGGCGCGTGGCGGATCGGCATGCCGGCCTGAAGGGGGGTACGGCCGCCCTTCCTGAGGTTACAGGGCGGGCAGGCGGCGACGATATTCTCCCAGGTCGTGCGGCCCCCGTGCGAGCGGGGCACGACATGGTCGAACGTCAGCTCCCCCGCCTGTCCGCAGTACTGACAGGTGAAGCCGTCGCGCAGGAAGACGTTGAAGCGGGTAAAGGCGGGCGAGCGATCCTGATCGATATAGGTCTTCAGCGACACCACACTGGGCAGCTGGAATTCCATCGACGGGCTGCGGACCACCTTGTCATAGACCGAGACGACATCGACGCGGTCCTGCCAGACGGCCTTGACCACATCCTGCCAGGGCCAGATCGACAGGGGGTAATAGGACAGGGGCCGGAAGTCGGCGTTCAGCACCAG
>JAHJYN010000226.1 GCA_018826885.1 Alphaproteobacteria bacterium
ACCTGCTTGCCCTCTTCCTTCCAGTCGGCGATGTCGGCGGCCAGCCCCTTGAGGCGCTCCATGTCCACCGTATTGGTCTTGCGGTCTACCAGCAGGGCCGAGCCGATCTTCAGAACGATACGGTCCGCTGCGGCAATGGTCGTCGCGGCCTGGAGAGGCCGTTTCTTGGTCAAGGTGTCCAATCCTCCGTCGTCGGGGGCGCATAGGCGCCGTCGTCCTCGATTTCGATTTCGCCACGCGTCCGGCGGACCTCAGCCCAGGCCGCGCGCAGCAGCTCTGGCACGCCCTCTCCGGACACGCCTGACACTAGGAACGGCTCTTTGCCGAGAACGGTTGCAAGCTCTGCCGTTTTCTCGGCGCGCAGGTCAGGCGACAGGGCGTCAATCTTGTTCAGCGCCACCAGTTCGACCTTGTCTTCCAGACCCTCGCCATAGGCATCCAGCTCGTGGCGGATGGTCCGATACGCGCCCACCACATCGTCCTGGGTGCCGTCGATCAGATGGATCAGGCTGGCGGAACGCTCGACATGGCCGAGGAAGCGCGTACCCAGACCCGCGCCCTCGCTGGCGCCCTCGATCAGGCCGGGGATGTCGGCGATGACGAACCGTTCGCTGGGGCTGAGATCGACCACGCCCAGATTGGGGGTCAGGGTCGTGAACGGGTAGTCGGCGATCTTGGGCCGGGCAGCCGAGGCTGCCGCAAGAAAGGTCGACTTGCCGGCATTGGGCAGGCCCGCCAGACCGATGTCGGCGATCAGCTTCAGCCGTAGCCAGATCCAGCGCTCACCGCCCTCCTGCCCCGGGTTGGCGTGGCGCGGGGCCTGATTGACCGGTCCCTTGAAGTGGACATTGCCCCAGCCGCCGTTGCCGCCACGCAGCAGCCGTTCGCGCATGCCGACGGTGTCCATGTCCAGCAGGACCGTCTCCTTGTCCTCGTCCAGCACCTGGGTGCCGACCGGAACCTTGAGCACCACATCCTCGCCCTTGCCGCCGTGCATCTGGCGGCCCTGGCCGTGGTGGCCGGTCTGGGCCTTGAAATGTTGCTGGTAGCGATAATCGATCAGGGTGTTCAGTCCCTCGACCGCCTCGATCCAGACATCGCCGCCGCGACCGCCGTCACCGCCGTCAGGCCCGCCGTTCGGGATGAATTTCTCGCGCCGGAACGAGACGGAGCCCGCCCCGCCGTTGCCCGCGCGAATATAGATCTTGGCCTGGTCGAGGAACTTCATGCCCGGCTTATGACCCATGAGGGCGGCAAATTACAGGCGTCTTTAAGCGGATTGAAAGCGGTCGCTGCCAGTCTCCGCCGATCCGACACAGGGGATCAGAATGATCTCGACCGCCTTCCGACCGCCCGAACCCCCCGCCCCGGCCCTGCGGCTTGCCCGTGCCGGCGCCGAGAAATCCCCGGCGTCGTCGACGGCAGCGAAGGCTACGGAGCCGACTGACAAGCCCTTCGAGATCAAGGCGGGGTCGGGCAAGGAGCAGGCCCGGGAGCTGGCGTACAAGCGACTGGAGCGGGTCAAGGCGCGCATGGACGCGCTCAAGCTGATGGCCAAGATCGACCCGAAGACGGCGCTCAAGCTGGCCGCCGAGCTGGCGCGAGAGATGAAGGGAGCGGTCAAGGCCTATGCCGAGGCGGGCGGTCGCAATGTCTCGACCGGAGATCTCGCCCTGATCCGCAAACAGGCCGCCGACGCGCCGGAGGCCCGGGATGCCGCAGCGGAGGCCGGGATCGACACCGCGGCCATGGATGCGCAGATCAAGGACCTCGGCCTGCGTGAGGACGACGCCATGGCGGACTATGGCTTCTTCGAACAGGTCAAACAGATCGTTGCCGGGCTGAAAAAGGCCCGGCAGGACATTCGCGGTGAGTCGATCACCGCACTCAACCCGCCGTCGGACGAGGACTGGAAGGCCGCCGACCGCGATCAGGCTGACCTCGAACGCGAGATCGACAGAGCCGCCTCCGGCCCCGTCGTCTCGATCCGGATCTAGAGCCCTATTTGCCCCAAACGCCGTAGGGGTCGGTCCATTCCATGCCCATGACCTCGGCCACGGCGGGATAGGTGATCTGGCCGCCCAGCACATTCAGGCCGCGGGCCAGGTGCGGGTCCTTCTTCAGCGCGTCGAGCCCGTGATCGGCCAGGGCCAGGCCAAACGGCAGGGTGGCGTTGTTCAGGGCTTCCGAGGACGTGCGCGGCGCGGCACCCGGCATATTGGCCACGCAGTAATGAACCACGCCGTCGATCTCATAGGTCGGGTCTTCGTGGGTCGTGGCGCGCGAGGTTTCGAAACAGCCGCCCTGATCGATGGCGACGTCGACCAGCACCGAGCCGTTCTTCATCTGCTTCAG
>JAHJYN010000227.1 GCA_018826885.1 Alphaproteobacteria bacterium
ACGTCGATGACATTGGTCTGGGGGTCGAAATGGTATTCCCAGACCTTCTCCAGCAGCATGGTGCGGGTCACCGACTGGCCGGCGTGGCGCATCATGAACTCCAGCAGCTGGAACTCGCGGGGCTGCAGATCGATCTCCTGACCGGCGCGGGTCACGTCGCGGCTGATCAGGTTCATCTCCAGATCGCCGACCTTGAGCACGGTCGCGACCGAGCCGGTCTCGCGCCGCCGCGACAGCGCCTCGACCCGCGCGATCAGTTCGGCAAAGGCATAGGGCTTGACCAGATAGTCGTCGGCCCCGGCCTGCAGACCGGTCACCCGGTCCTCGACCTCGCCCAGCGCCGACAGGAACAGCACCGGCGTCTGGTCGCCGTTCTTGCGCACCGTCTCGACCATGCCGACCCCGTCGAGGCGCGGCATCATCCGGTCGACGACATAGACGTCATAGCCGCCCTTCTGCGCCTCCAGCAGGCCGAAGGCCCCGTCCACGGCATGGACCACCTCGTGCCCCGCCTCGGTCAGTCCCCGAACCATGGCCGTCGCGGCCTCGGCGTCGTCCTCGACCACCAGAATGCGCATTGCCCTCTCCCTTCGTTCCCGCACCCGCGGGATTCGTCTCGAATGATAGCCGATCCCGGCCGGTTTCCTTACTGCTTCGTGGCCGGAGCCCTGGGTTGGGCCGCTTGCCGCGGCACATCCAGCAGGACCGAGCCGTTGCCGTCGGGGGACCAGGCCAGGATGAAGAACTGGTCACTGCCCGCCGCCCGGGCCCGGGCAATCTCGGCCTGGATGTCGGCAATGCTGCGCACCGGCTTCAACCCGGCCTGCAGAATGACAACGCCCGGCACGAAGCGGGTCGGCCCCAGCTGCGCCTCGGCCACCACGACCACGCCGTTGACGCCCGCAGGGATGTCGTACTTCGCCCGCAGTTCCGGGGTCATCGGCGCCAGGGTCAGACCCGCCAAGGCCTGTCCAGGACTGGCCTCGGGCACCGGTCGGCGCGACGGCGTCTGCTCGGCATCGAGCTCGGACTGCGAGGGCCGTTTCGCGGCCTCGACCCGGGCCACCAGTCGACGTTCGCCGCGCAGGACCACGACCTCGATCGTCTCGCCCACCTCGGCCGCCCCGACCCGGCGGGTCAGGTCCGTCGCCCCCGAAACCGGGGTGTCGTTCAGCTCGATCACGATATCGCCGGGGCGCAGGCCCCCGCGCGCAGCCGGCCCGCCCGGCGTCACATCATTGATCAGGGCGCCCTTGATCCCCGCATCCAGCCCCATGGCCTCGCGGTAGGGATCCAGGTCCCCGATGAACACCCCCAGATAGCCGCGCTCGATCTGCTCGCCGCGCATCAGCCGGTCGGTGATGGTCTTGGCGGTATTGGCCGGGATGGCAAAGCCGATGCCGATCGAGCCGCCGGTCGGCGAGAAGATGGCCGTGTTGACGCCAATCACCCGCCCGTAGATGTCAAAGGTCGGTCCACCGGAATTGCCCCGGTTGATGGCGGCATCGATCTGGATGTAGTCGACATAGTTGCTGGACACGTCCTGCAGATCCCGGGACTTGGCCGAGACGATGCCCGCCGTCGCCGTGCCGCCCAGACCGAACGGATTGCCGACGGCGATCACCCAGTCGCCGACGCGCGGCTCGGCCGATTCCTCGAAGCTGACATAGGGGAACCGCCCGCCATCGACCTTGATGACCGCGAGGTCCGTGCTCTCGTCACGCCCCACCAGCCGCGCCGGCAGTTCGCGATTGTCCGCCAGCCGCACGGTGATCTCCTCGGCATTTGCGATCACATGGTTGTTGGTGACGATATAGCCGTCCTCGGAGATGAAGAAGCCCGAGCCTGCGCCCAGGGTCGTCTCGCCTTCGGGGCTCTCGCCCTCGCCTTGCGGCCCCTCGAACTCGAACGGCAGGCCCGGGATCTGGAAGGTCTCGGCCGCGCGGCGCGGCACGCGGGTCCGCACGTCGATCTGGACGACCGCCGGGGCGACCTGGGTGAAGATGTCGGCAAAGCTGACCGGCGCACCGGGCGGCGGACCAAAGGCAGCCCCCGGCGCGCCCGCCGACGGCGTGATCGGGCCGCTGACGGACAGCAGGCTGCCGTCCATGCCCGGCCAGCGAATCAGACCGCCTGCCGTGGCGACGACCGCCACCAGCAGCCCCGCGGCCGCGCCTATGATGAACTCCTTGCGCTTCAACATCCGGTTCCTGTTCGATCGACCGCGCCGCCCCAAATCGGACCGGCGTTTCCGTGACGATATAGGCCCTTATCCCCGATCACCAATCGCCGCGATACGGCTGGACCGGTGACAGTGGACATCAGGACGTCCCGTCGCGTGTTTTTGGCGGCGAAGTTGCGTCATCTTCGGGGCCGGTTCTTGCCGCCTTGAGAAGATTGTCGACCCGCGTTCGTTCCGCCGCTGTCAGATCAGCGTCCGGCTCGACCCTGTCGGTGCGCCTGCGCGCGAACCACACCAGCACCCCTGCGCCGCCCAGCACCAGCACCAGCGGCAACCCCCACAGCAGCAGGGTGCCCGGTCGAACCGGCGGCGTGAACAGCACATAGTCGCCATAGCGCGCCACCAGTCCCTCACGGACCTCAGCATCGGTCTGGCCCTCGGCGATCCGGTCGCGCACCCAGCGCCGCATGTCAGACGCGACGCCCGCCGGCGAATCGGCGATCGACTCATGCTGACAGACGACGCAGCGGATATCCTCGAACAGGGCCTCGACCCTCGCCTCCTGTTCGGCATTGGCCAGCGGCCGGTCGGGTGCGGCCGGCGGCTCCTGCGCCAGCGCCGGGCCGGCCAGCCCCGCCATCATCGCAAGGATCAGCAGACACCTCATGCCGCGGCCTTTCTGCGCCGGGTCGTGTCGACGGTCCGCAGGCGGCGGTCCAGCAGCGACAGCAGCCCGCCCAGCGCCATCAGCGCCGGTCCGAGGAAGATCAGCCGCGCCCACGGGTTCCAGTTCATCCGCACCGTCCAGGCCCGCTCGCCGCTGTCGCTCAGCCGCCGCTCGCCCAGCACCAGATAGACGTCATCCAGCCCGTGGAAGCTCAACCCCACCTCGGTGGTCGTCTGACCGCCTGCGGGGAAGAAGCGCTTTTCGGCCCGCACGGTCTCGGGCCGTCCGCCGCCCAGCGGCTCGACCTCCAGCGTGGCACTTTCAGCCAGATAGTTGGGGCCCTCGATGATCTCGACCGCGCGCAGCGTCGCCTGATAGGGCCCGGCGGCGACGGTCTGGCCGATTTCCAGCGGGCGGGCCGTCTCGACCTTCAGCCCCGTCTCGACCACCGCACCCAGTACGAACAGGCCCAGCCCCGCATGGGCCGCCGTCATGCCCCAGGCCGCCAGCGGCAGGGCGCGCGTGCGCCGTCCCAGCTCGCCCGGCGTGCGCTTGCCGAACAGGCGGATGCGCTCGGTCAGCTCGGCCAGTGCCCCCAGCACCAGCCAGGCGCCCAGCGCCAGACCCGCCCCGGTCAGGGCCTCGCGCGGCCGGAACAGGCCCCAGACGATCAGGGCAAACAGCAGCGACAGCCCTGCCGCCCAGGCCAGCCGCTGCAGGGCCCCGATCAGGTCGCCGCGCTTCCAGCCCAGCAGCGGCCCCATCGGGAGGATGATCAGCGCCATGGCCATCAGCGGGGTAAAGGTCACGGCGAAATAGGGCGGCCCGACCGAGATCGTCGCCCCGCCCGCCGCTTCGAGCACCAGCGGATAGAGCGTCCCGACCAGCACCGTCGCCGCGGCCACCGACAGGAACAGATTGTTGATCACCAGCGCGCCCTCGCGGCTGATGGGGGCGAACAGGGTCTTGCCGGTCAGCTGCCCGGCCCGGAGCGCGAACAGGGTAAAGGCCGCCCCCGCCGTCAGCCCCAGTATGCCCAGCAGCATCAGCCCCCGCTCGGGGTCGACGGCAAAGGCATGAACACTGGTCAGCACGCCCGACCGCACCAGAAACGCGCCCAGCATCGACAGGGAAAATGCGACCAAGGCCAGAAACACCGTCCAGCCGATCAGGGCCCCGCGCCGCTCGGTCACCACCGCGCTGTGCAACAGGGCCGCCGCCGCCAGCCAGGGCATGAAGCTGGCGTTCTCGACCGGGTCCCAGAACCACCAGCCGCCCCAGCCCAGTTCGTAATAGGCCCAGAAACTGCCCAAGGCGATGCCGGCGGTCAGCAGGGCCCAGCTGGCCAGCGCCCACGGCCGGATCCAGCGTCCCCAGGCCGGCCAGAAGCCCGCCCCCGGCCGCCCCTCGATCAGGGCCGCCACCGCCAGCGAGAAACACACCGACAGGCCGACATAACCGCCGTAGAGCAGCGGCGGGTGGAAGGCGAGCGCCGGGTCCTGCAGCAGGGGGTTCAGCGATGCCCCCTCGACCGGCACCGGCTCCAGCCGCGAGAACGGATTGGAGGTGAACAGCACAAAGGCGAGGAACAGCGCGCCCAGCCCGCCCTGCACGGCGACGGCCACGGCCTTCAACCCGAACGGCAGACCGGCCTCGCCCGTCCGGGCCCGCGCCAGCAGGGCCCCAAAGCCGGTCAGGACCAGACACCACAGCAGCAGCGAGCCTTCGTGGCTGCCCCAGGCCCCGGCCACCTTGTAGAGCATCGGCTTGTCGGTGTGGCTGTTCAGCGCCACGTTCGAGACCGAAAAGTCCGAGACGACAAAGGCATGGATCAGCACGCCAAAGGCCAGCCCGACGGCGAGGAAGGCGGCCAGACCAGCGCCCTCGCCCGCCCCGGCCAGCACCGGGCTGGACCGCAGCCGCCCGGCCACCGAGGCCACCACCTGCAGCCCGCTCAGCGCCAGCGCCAGACACAGGGCAAAGGCCCCCAACTCGACGATCACGGCTGAACCTCGCCCGCTTCAGGACGCCATTCGCCGCGTTCCTTCAGCCGTTCGGCCACCTCGCGCGGCATATAGGTCTCGTCGTGCTTGGCCAGCACCTGACGCGCGACGAAGGTGCGGTCGGCGCGGAACTCGCCCTCGACCACCACGCCCTGCTCTTCCTTGAACAGATCGGGCAGGTCACCCTCGTAAATGACCAGCGTGGACGCTGCATTGTCGGTCACCCGGAAGCGCACCTGGCCCCCCGGCTGGTGTTCGACACTCCCTGCCTCGACCAGACCGCCCAGCCGCATGGCCCGGCCGGGAGGCGCGGCCTCCACCGTGGCCTCGGACGGCGAGACGAAGAAGGTCACCGTGTCCTGCATGGCCCACAGGCTGAGGCCCACGGCCACGGCAAGCACCGGCGCGGCGGCCATCAGCACCCATACCCGCCGGCGGGCCTTCGGCGATTTCGGCATCCAGCCCATCAGCCCTCTCCCCCCGACAGCGGCGGCAGGCGCGATTCCAGATCGATACGGCGCGGATCGGCGGGAGCCAGCGCCGCGATCAACGGGCTCCACAGCTCATGCACCCGGGCCGCCTCGCCCCGCTGAAGCGCCAGTTCACCGAGGAAATAGCGCGCGCCCAGCTGGCCGGGGTCCAGTTCCAGCGCCCGCAGGAAGGCCATTTCGGCATCGGTTCCGACCTCACCCTCCTGGGTCTGCACCAGCGCCTCGCCCAGCCGCGCCCAGGTCCGGGCGTCGTCAGGCCGCAGCATCGCCGCCCGACGCAGGGCCGAGGCGGCGCCGATCGGATCACCCGCCTCGAACCGGGCCGCACCCAGCAGGGCCTGGGCCTCGAAATTGTCCGGCTGGCTTGCGGCTTCCCGCTCCATCACGGCGGCCAGCTTGGGGGCATCCAGCATGCCGGGCGTCTCCGCCCATTCCGCCACCCGCCGGCTATAGGGCTGGTCGGCGACCCCGGGGCTGCCCACGCCGATGTAGATGGCAAGCGCCACCAGCGCCGTCGCCCCCGTCCCGGCCAGCACCCAGCGCGCATGACCGAGACGTGCCGCCGGGTCGACCCCGGGGGCGGGGGCACCGGCGTCCGCGTCCAGATGCCGGCGCGCCACCTCGGCCCGGGCGGCCTCAAGCTCGGCTCCGGCCAGGACGCCGCGCGCCGCCATTCGCTCCAGTTCCTCAAGGTCGCGGGCCAGTGCCCGGCCGCGGGCGGCTTCGTCTTCCCGACCCGACGCAGCGACGCCCCCGGCGGCACCGGCGGCGCTCAGGATCAGCAGCCCGGCTAGCGCGCAGGCCAGTCCCGTCAGGGTCCAGAAGATCAGCATGCCCGGCGTTTAGCCGATCAGGCGGCCTCGGGCGAGGCCCCGCGCACCCCGGTGCCGTGAATCGTCGCAGCGGCGCGGCGTCGCACCGTCCGGGCGGCCTCCTGCGCGTCCAGATGGCCCAGCAGGCGGGCAACCGCCTCCATCAGCGCCAGGGCCCGGTCCAGGTCCTCGGCCTCCCCGCCATTGATCAGGTCGAAGGCCTCATCGGCATAGCGGCTGAGTGTCTCGACGAGGGCGTCCGCCTGGCGTTTGCGGTCCGACTCACAGCCGAACACGGCGGCGGCCGAGCGCAGGGCGCCCAGCATGCGCAACTGCACCGCGGCCGTCGCCAGGGCCGGCGAGGCCGGATCGCTGTTCAGATCCGGCACCTTGCGGGTCATCCGTCCGGCCAGCGTCGTGCGGGTCATCGGCAGGCCGGCCTCGACCACCTTCGGGGCGCTCCGGATCGTTTCCGTCAGCCGCCGGGCGACTTTCAGTCGGGCCTCGCGCACATCCTTGCCCCAGGCACTGCCGGGCTGCATTTCGAGGGTGACGTCCAGCTCGCCGAGCGTCGCCGTGCACCAGCGGATGTCCTCGAGGGCCGCCTCGGCCTCGGCCTCGGCCCCCGCGTCCGGTCCGGGACGGAAAGCGGCCACCCGCGCCGCCCGCTCCTCGACCCCCGCGATCAGCCGCTCGACGAAGATCGCCATTTCCGAACTGCTGAGAAAATCATCCCGCCCCGCCGATCCGCTCGTCTGGGTCACCAGCCTCAGGACCAGCGCCGCATCCTTGAGGTGGGCGAACAGGATGTCGACCAGGCGCGGCGCGCCATCTTCATGGATGGCCGAGGCATCCCGGATCAGAAGCCGGAGTTCCGCCAGACTGTCGTCGTCGGGGCGTCCCAGCCAGGTTTCCAGGTGTCTCAGCGCTTTCCGGGCCAGGTGGGCCAGGTCCAGACACCGGGCCAGCGCCTCCAGCCCGGCCTCGCGGGTCCCGTCGGAGAGGCCCTTGGGCCAGACGGAGTCGGGACGATCGCGGACCGCTGCCGCTGCGGCCAGACACAGGCGGTCCCCGACGATCGACGCCTCCGGTCCATCCTTGTCCAGTCGCGACAGAAGATCGATCTCTCCCTCGCGGGCCACGGCCCACAGGCGGGGCAGGATCTGCGCCGGAAACGTCAGGGCCTCGATGCCGTCCATCCGCTCCCGGAACATCGGGCTCAGGGGCCCCAGCGCGCGCTCGCGGCGGCGGCGCTCCACCTCGACCTCATTCAACATGCCGCCCAGTTCCTGGGCCTTGACCCCCGGCCAGCCGCCCACGGCGCGGCGCAGGCCGTCCAGCAGTTCCGGCGGGCAGAGGGTGATCAGATGCGCCAGGGCGGCGCGATGGGCGACCGACAGACCGGCCATAGAGAACTCCACGTGAGACCCACGTCCCGGCCAGACTGTGCGGCCAGGGTTAATATTCCGTCCACCGCGTTACAGCGTTACAGGCCCGCAGGTTCGGGGCGCGCTCAGCCCTCGGTCGCCGGCAGGTCCAGCACCGCCTTCAGTCCACCCATGTCGCTACGGGAGAGCGAGACGCGGCCGTTGTAGGCCCGGGTCAGGTCGTCGACGATCGACAGGCCCAGCCCCGACCCCGGCGCATCCTCGTCCATACGGGTGCCGCGCTTCAGGGCGGCCTCCCACTGATCCTCGGCCAGACCCGGACCATCGTCCTCGACCACCACCACCATCTGGCCCAGACCGGTCGCCCCGGCGCTGACCCGCACGCGGCGCTTCGCCCATTTGCAGGCGTTCTCTATCAGATTGCCGAGGATCTCCTGCAGGTCCTGACGCTCGCCCCGGAACATCAGGTCTTCGGGCGCGCGCCAGTCGATTTCGACGTCCTTCGACGCAAACACCCGCTCCAGCATGACCGCCATTTCGTCCAGCACCTCGGCCACAGGGGTGCGCTCGCCCAGACCCTGGGCGCGGGCGGCAGCGCGGGCGCGCCGCAGATGGTGATCAACCTGGTCCTTCATCACCCCGCTCTGGCGGGTGACCACCTCGGCCAGCGGATCGGCCCGCCCCTCGGCCTCGGCCAGCATCACCGACAGGGGGGTCTTCAGCGCATGGGCCAGGTTGCCGACGTGGGTCCGCTGGCGCTCCACCACTTCCTGATTGTGGTCCAGCAGCCGATTGACCTGTTCGGCCAGCGGCTGGATCTCCAGCGGATAGGTGCGCTCTATCCGGCCCGAGCGGCCCTTGCGTACATCCGCAATCTCATTCCGCAGCAGGAACAGCGGGCGCAGGCCGATCCGCACCTGCATGAATACCGCCGCCACCAGCCCCAGCCCCAGGATCAACAGGGCGATCCAGGTAAAGGTGGCAAAGGCCCGCGTATCCGCATCAATGTCGGACCGATCCATCCCGGCCATGAACACCAGCGGCCGCTCGCGCCCCGGCAGAAGCTTGACGCTGGCGGCGATCCGCAGCGGCCGGTCGACCGGCCCGGTGGCCGTATAGCTGAGCGTCCGCCCCCGCTCCAGACGGTCGGGCATGTCGGGCGGGATCATCAGATCCTCGCCCGCCAGCGACGGCGACCGCTCCAGAATGCGCATCCCGCCCCGCCCGTCGAACTCGGCCACCACCCAGTATTTGCCCGACAGGGGCCGCAGCGTGCGCGAATCCTGAATCTCGGCGACCGAGACCCGGCCCCCCACCACCGTC
This sequence comes from Alphaproteobacteria bacterium, assembly GCA_018826885.1. Lineage (GTDB taxonomy): Bacteria > Pseudomonadota > Alphaproteobacteria > Caulobacterales > Caulobacteraceae > Brevundimonas. The sequence continues at coordinate 8,867 of JAHJYN010000227.1, forward strand.
GTCGCCAGCACCACCTCATCAATGGTTTCGGCCAGGGCATAGCCCATGCGGCGCAGGGCGGACTCCTGATACTGGCTGGTCAGCACCCAGCCGGTCAGCACCAGCGCCACCGCCATCCACGCCGAGGCCAGCCAGATCAGCCGCCGGGTCAGCGAACGACCGGGGCGCCCCAGGGCTTGCCC
>JAHJYN010000228.1 GCA_018826885.1 Alphaproteobacteria bacterium
CCTCGACCGCCAGTACACCGTCTGGGGTGTGGTCGAGTCGGGCATGGAACACGTCGACGCCCTGCCCAAGGGTGAGCCGCCGCGCGCGCCCGGCAAGATCGTCAAGGCGACGGTCAGCTGATCGGAGACACCGCGACCGGGCGGGGTGACGTCAGTCCCCCGCCCACCAGCGAAAACCCACCGCCTGCGGCGGCGCATCGCCGACGCTAAGCGTGCCGTTCAGCACCGCCCCGTCCGCGCCCAGATTGCGGCGCGCGGTGGCCAGGGCCTCGTCATTCAGCTGCGCATCCAGCTGGACGATCCCCAATTCCTCTGACACACCGACAAAGCGCAGCAGGCCGTTCTCGACGCTGTAGAAGCGCGGCAGCACCCGCACCCGGCCGGTGCGGACCTCCCCCAGTTCGGTCTGCACCATGGGGCTGGTCTCATCGACGAACTCCAGCATCACCGGGGCGAACTGCCCCTCGCGGGTACCGCCTTCCCAGGCGGTAAAGTCCTGCTGTTGTCCCAGGAAGACGTGGTCAAGCCGCCAAGGCCCCTGACGCACCTCGGTGGTCGGCATGTAGAAGCCCGAGACATCGTCCTGAAGGTCGTTCGAGAACCCCTCGGGCAGGTTGGCCGTGTCGACCGACCCGTTGGCGGCCGGGGCATCCGCCGGTTCCAGCGGCGGGTCGCAGGCGGCCAGCGCAAGCGCCGCCACCCCACAGGCCACGAGGGTGATCCGTCGGAACATCATCGGCTGGCTCTCCTGCACGTCATCGGCTCATGCCGGTGTCCAGTGCCCGGAAGGACTGGATCGACAGATCGGTCGCGTTCCGGAACACCATCGGCGTGATACGCTCGGCGTCATCGCTGGGCTTGTGATAGTCGGGATGGAAGTCGACGCCCAGATACAGGAACGGCACCCCCGCCGCGTGGAAGGCGCCGTGGTCAGAGGCGCTGACCCAGTTGTCCGCCCCTGTGTCCTGCGGCGTGTCCTTGCCGAACGCCAGCGACACCGACCCGATCGGCCCGATCCCCTCCAGCAGCGGACGCAGGGTCGGATGCTGATAGGTCCCCGTCACCCACAGATAGCCGTCGGTCTCGGCCCGCGCCGTCATGTCGAAATTCAGGTTCAGGGCGATCGACTCCAGCGGAAACGGCGGCGCCTCGACGAAATGCTTCGCCCCCAGCAGGCCCCGCTCCTCGCCGTCAAAGGCGACGAACAGCACGCTGTGCTCCGGCGGATTGGCCTTCAGATACTCGGCCAGCGCCAGCATGGTCGCCACGCCCGAGGCATTGTCATCCGCCCCGTTGTAGATCTCGCCGCCATACATGCCGACGTGGTCATAGTGGGCCGTCACGACGATATAACGATTGCCCACCCGGGTGCCGGGGATCAGGCCCAGAATGTTGACGCCGTTGAAGGTCTTGCGCCCCTCGTGCGACCGCCCCTCGGCGGTAAAGGGCTGAAGACGTCCCATGGGCGGGGCCGCAATGCCGATCTGCTCGAAGCGCGAGACGATATAGTTTCGCGCCCGCTCGCCGCCCGGGGTGCCCGCCCCGCGCCCCTCCATATCGTCAGCGGCCAGGGTCGTCAGATCGGCCCACAGCTGGGACGACTCGATCGGCTCGGGCGCCGCAGCCGTCTCTGTCGTGCCGGGCACACAGGCCGACAGGGCCCCGGCGGCGACCAGGGCCAGCACGGCAGACGCGGATTTCGACAGACGGCGCATGAAACCTCCGGACAACATTTCGCGCGACCCTAGACGTCGCCGCTCACCCCGTCAGATTAACTTCCTGTCATCGCCGCTGGGAAGCCGCGCCCGCAATGCTAGACAGGGGCCAGCCGATTCCCGGACCTGACCATGACCGACCCTTCCGCCTCCCCCGACATCGAGACCCTGACCCTCGATCAGGCCCGCACGGAGCTGGCGCATCTGTCGGCCGAACTCGCGCGCCACGACGCCCTCTATTTCGCCGAGGATGCGCCCGAGGTCTCCGACGCCGCCTATGACGCGCTGAAGCGCCGGGCCCTGGCCATCGAGGCCCGGTTTCCCGAACTGACCACGGCCCACAGCCCCTCGACCCGCGTGGGCGCCGCCCCGTCCGGCACCTTTGCGGCCGTGCGCCACGGCGTGCCCATGCTGTCGCTCGACAATGCCTTTGACGAAGGTGACATCGCCGATTTCGTCGCCCGGGTTCGCCGCTTCCTCAGCGTCGATGCCGACACGCCCATGGCCTTCATCGCCGAGCCCAAGATCGACGGCCTGTCGGCCAATCTGCGCTATGAAAAGGGCCGGCTGGTCGTCGGCGCGACCCGGGGCGATGGCCGCGAAGGCGAAGACGTCACCGCCAATCTGCGCACCCTCGCCGACATCCCCGACCAGCTGTCCGGCAGCGGCTGGCCCGATGTGATCGAGGTCCGGGGCGAAGTCTATACCCCGACCGCCGACTTCCTCGCCTTCAACGCCGAGGCCGAGGCTGCGGGCCGCCGCACCTATGCCAATCCCCGCAATTTCGCCGCCGGATCGCTACGCCAGAAGGACCCGGCCATCACCGCCAACCGTCCCTTGCGCTTCTTCGCCTATGGCTGGGGCGAGTTTTCCGACGACTTTGCCGAAACCCAGAGCGACGCCGTCGACCGGCTGGCTGAATGGGGCTTTCCCGTCAACGACCGCCGCCGCGTGGTCGAAGACGCGGCGGGCCTGCTCGACGTCTATCGCGGGCTCGACACCGACCGCGCCCGGCTGGGCTATGACATCGACGGCGTGGTCTACAAGGTCGACCGGCTGGACTGGCAGAGGCGCCTCGGCTTCATCGCCCGCAGCCCCCGCTGGGCCATCGCTCACAAGTTCGCCGCCGAGCAGGCCCGCACGATCCTGAACGCCATCGACATCCAGGTCGGCCGCACCGGCTCCCTGACCCCGGTCGCGCGCCTGACCCCCGTCACCGTCGGCGGCGTGGTCGTCTCGAACGCCACCCTGCACAATGAGGACGAGATCGCCCGCAAGGACGTCCGCATCGGCGACACCGTCATCGTCCAGCGCGCCGGCGACGTCATCCCCCAGATCGTCGGCATCGTGCCCGAACTGCGCCCGCACGGCACCGAACCCTACGCCTTTCCGACCCACTGCCCCGTCTGTGGCTCCGAGGCCGTGCGCGAGGAAGGCGAGGCCCGCCGGCGCTGCACCGGTGGCCTGATCTGCGCCTCCCAGATCGTCGAACGGCTCAAGCATTTCGTCAGCCGCCGCGCCTTCGACATCGAGGGGCTGGGCGAAAAACAGCTGACTGCCTTCCACGACCGCGGCTGGATCCGCGAGCCCGCCGACATCTTCCGCCTCGCGCGAGACACCGCGCGTCTCGATGAACTTCGGGCCGAGGACGGCTATGGCGAGACCAGCGTCGGCAATCTGGTCGCTGGCATCGACGCCCGCCGAACCATCACCCTCCAGCGCATGATCTACGCACTCGGCATCCCCGACATCGGCGATCAAACCTCGCTGCTGCTGGCCCGCCATTTCGGCAGCTGGGCGGCTTTCAAGGCGGCGGGCGTCGAGGCCTCGACCGGCATCCAGACCGAGGCCTGGACCCGCCTGTCCGAGGGGCACGGCGTCTCCGCCCGGGTGCTGTCGATCCTTGCCGCAGCCGACCTCGCCGAAGCCGACCCCTGGCCCGAGGCACCGCTGGACCAGAAGCTCAGCTTCGCCTTCCCCGGCCTCGCCTCGCCCGCCCGGCGTGCGCTGGCGGATCGGGCGTCCGGCTGGCCGGGCATCCGTCGCCTTGCCGACATCGCCCGCGAGGAAGGCCCCGGCCTCGCCCTGACCGCCATCGCCTTCGTCGCCGGCGTCGGCCCGGTCGCCGCCCGCGAGATCGCCCACTTCTTCCACGAGCCCCACAACCGCACCGTGGTCGAGGCGCTGGAAGCCGAGCTCACCACCATCGAAGACGCCGAACGGCCCGAGGCCGACAGCCCGGTGACCGGCAAGACCGTCGTCTTCACCGGCTCGCTGGAACGCTTCACCCGCGACGAGGCCAAGGCCCGCGCCTCATCGCTGGGCGCCAAGGTGTCCGGCTCGGTGTCGAAGAAGACCGACTATCTGGTCGCCGGTCCAGGCGCCGGCTCCAAACTGGCCGAGGCCGAAAAGCAAGGCGTCACCGTTCTGACCGAAGACGAATGGCTGGCCCTGATCGGCGGCTGACTTGCCGCGGGCGCCCAAGGGGTTCAATCCTTGCGTATCCTCACCGGAGCCCACTCCATGGCCGCTCGCAAGTTTGAGACCGTCGACGACTACATCTCATCCTTTCCGGAGGCGGAGCAGCGGGACCTGACCGCGATCCGGGCCGCAATACGGGCAGGCGCTCCCGAGGCCGAGGAGGTCATCAGCTATGGCATTCCGGCCTTCAAGCTGAACGGTTGGCTCTATTATTTCTCGGCCTATACGCGCCACTACACGCTGTCGTCGCCGCCGCCGAACCGCGTCTGGGACGCCTTCGTGGAGCGCCTCGCGCCCTACAAGCGGTCCATCTCGGCGCTGCAGTTTCCCAAGGATCAGCCCCTGCCCCTCGCCCTGATCACCGAGATGACGGTCGCCAAGGCGAAGGAAAACAGCGCCGGCCCTCAGTAGAACTCGCGCGCTACCAGCGTCACGGTCGTTCCGTCTTCCAGCGTCAGCACCACCTCCCGACCGGCCGGGCTGGTCAGCATGGCTCGGAGCGCCGCCGCATCCATCTCGGCGGCGGGGCGGCCATCGACGGCCACGATCCGCGCCGGAGCGACAAGGCCCGCGCCCTCCGCCGGTGAGCCGGGCGATACGCGCGTCACGACGATCACGCCCGAGTCCAACCGGATGCCCAGCCCCAGCCGGTCCTTCGCGAACGGCGCCGCCAGCGCCTCCGGGGTCGCTGACAGCCACAGCCGGTTGCTGGCAAAGTCGGTCACCAGCCGGAACCGGCCCAGCACCCCCATGCCGATGTTGCCTGCGGTACGGTCGGCGTCGACCGCCGACGGCCCGGCAGGCGGAAACACGGTCGGGATGTCGCTCACCTCAAACCCGCCGATCTCCAATGACCCGATGGTCGCCAGACCGCTCTCGCGGACGCCGCCGACCGCGCCCGACATCACCGTCGTCGCCGAACGTCCGTCCAGCAGCCCCTCGGCCTCCGCATAGGCGGGATAGAGGATCAGGGCGCCGCCGTTCCCGGTGTCGAAGTCGAACAGCACGGGGGGACGCCCTTCGATGGACACCGGCACCGCCCGGATGGCCCCGGACGACACCAGCGCCAGCTCGGTGGCGCCCTCCGGCGGCACATAGCCGGCCGGTTCATGGAAGGTCAGGCTGCGGGCCGGAAAGTCGATGTCGACCACCAGGGCATTGAACGCATCCTTGCCCAGGATCACCGGCAGGGGACGTCCCAGCGCCTGGGCGATCGCGGCCAGATCGATCACCGCCACCGTCCGGTCGACGAAGGCGATCCCGCCCAGATCCACCGCCACTCCGCGGGCGAACCGCGCCTCGCCGACGCCGCCAGTCCCGACTGCGGCCACCTCACCCTCCAGCTCCAGACCCAGGCTTTCGGCAAAGGCCAGATCCAGCACGGTCATCTCGGCGCCGCTGTCCAGCAGCACCTCGGTCTGCGTGCCATTGACCGTCGCCGGAATGTAGATTCGCGTCCCGGCATAGAGGTCAAAGCGGATCGCGCCGCTGTCCGGGGCGCCCTCTGCGGCCATCCGATGGGCGGCCGTCACATCGGGTCGCGCCCACGCGGAGGTCTCCACGGTCGGATCCAGGTCCACCACGGACCAGCGCACCTCACCGGGCGCGCCCGTCTCGTCCGTGATCTGTTCGAGGAAGGGCATTCGCACCCCGTCCACGACCCGCCAGTCGCCGAAGGTCACGACCGACTCGCGCCGGTCCCGCACGGTGCGCACGCCGTAAAGCTCTCCGGTCTGCGGGTCGATCCACAGCTCGTGCTCGTCCGCGTCCGGCCCGAAATCAACGGCAATGACCGCCAGCGTCCGCCCCTCTACGACGACATCCGGGCGGCGGCTGAGACGCGATGGATCATCCAGCACCCCCTCGAACCGCAGCAGGGCATCCCGGCGCAGGTCCTCGGCGGCATGGGGACTCAGCGCCTCGATCTGCCCGCCATTGGTCAGCACCCAGCCGCCCGCACCGTGCCGCGCGCTGACCGAGCGCACCACGCCCAGATCCTGATCGCGCCGCATGTCCCCGTCCGCCTCGGCCAGCACGACCAGAGTTCCCTGCAGTCCCGAAGCCTCGATCCGGCCCTCCAGCCGCACGGCGTCCAGCGCCTCAAACGCGGCCCCGCCGCGCCAGCTGCGATACCGGTCGACGACCTCGCCCACCGGCGCCTCCTGCGCGGCCAGAGCGCCCGCCAGAGCCAGCCACACCGTCGCGGCCATCAGGGTCTTCTTCATGACATTGTCTCCCGTTTGGATCGCTGCGTCAGCGCCGTCAGGCCCGCCGGGGCGCTGGCAAAAAGCGACAGGTTTGCAAGGGGATCGGGCCCGGATTTGTCGCGCGCCGTCAGCCGGATCTCGGCCGACAGTCCGCTGTGCTGCAGGCAGGACAGATAGGCGCTGTCGCTCCACAGGGCCCGGTGGACGGCCGCCAGCCCCTCGGCCATCAGGGCCACAAGATGTTCCTGAGCGTCGACCACCAGGGTCAGTTGCTGCCCGGGCCAGTCGGTCGCCACCCGCCCCTCGGCCGTTGCCCGTCGCTGGATGACCCCGGCGATGTCCGAGCTCTCGCCATAGACCAGCCCCGCCACGGTGATGCCCCGCGCCGCGCATTTCGCCAGATGCCCCCGCAAGGCCTCGAGCGGGCCCGGGAACAGGTCGAACAGCACGATCTGCCGTGCCGAGGCCAGCATGGCGCGCGCCCGCTCCACCACCTGCCCGGCCTCGGCGATCTGATAGATCCGGTCGTCATCGGCGGGTCGCGCCAGCGCCCTCAGTGCCGCATCGGCCGTGGTCCGGGCCGAGTCGAAGCTGGCCTCCATCGCCGCCAGCACCTCGGCCGGGGCGGTCGCCCGATAGGCCGAGGGCTCGCCCTCCTCGACCAGCACCACGCCCTTCTGCGTCAGCTGACCCAGCGCCTGATAGACGTTCGGCGGTGCCTTGCCGCACAGCTTGGCCAACCGATAGCCCGTCGACGGCCCGGCCTGCAGCAGGGTGCAGTAGAGGCGGGCTTCCAGCTCGGTGAACCCGAGAGCCTTCAGCCCCGCTTCGGCGCGATCACTCTGTTGTAATGTTTGCATATGCAAATACTATGGACGCACCGCGACCTTGCCCCAGTGAATTCGACGTAATCCGTCAGCGGTTCAGCGCCGCGCGCGCTGCCTCGGCATAGCGGTGGCCCTGGGCCGCGTCCTTGGGAAAGACCGCTTCAATGGCCTCAAGGTCGGCCGCCGTCAGCACGACATCGGCCGCGGCGGCGTTCTCTTCCAACGTCGAAATCCGACGTGTTCCGGGGATGGGCACCAAGTCCTCGCCCTGCGCCAGCACCCAGGCCAGCGCCAGCTGCGCAGGCGTCACACCCTTGTCGGCGGCGAGGCTCGAGACCGCCTCGACCAGCTTCAGGTTCCGGTCGAAATTCTCGCCCTGGAAGCGCGGGTTGGAGCGGCGGAAATCATCGGGTGCAAGGTCCTCAGGAGTCCGGATCTGTCCGGACAGGAAGCCGCGGCCCAGCGGGCTGTAGGGCACAAAGCCGATGCCCAGATCGCGGCACGTTGCCAGAATTTCGTCCTCGGGCTCCCGGCTCCACAGCGAATACTCCGTCTGCAGGGCCGTGATCGGATGGGTCGAATGGGCGCGCCCCAGGGTCTCGGGCGAGGCCTCTGACAGGCCCAGAAAGCGAACCTTGCCCTCGTCCACGAGCTCACCCATCGCCCCGACCGTCTCCTCGATCGGGGTGTCGGGGTCGACCCGGTGCAGATAGTAGAGATCGACATGGTCCATCCTCAGCCGCGTCAGACTGCCCTCAATGGCGCGACGCACATTGGCGGGCGATCCATCGACCGTCAGCGCCGTGCGCTCGGCGTTGTAACCAATGCCGAACTTGGTCGCGACGAAGGCCTGATCGCGTTTGCCCTTCAGGGCCTTGCCCAGCAGCAGCTCATTCGTGTGCGGGCCATACATCTCGGCCGTGTCGAACAGGGTGATGCCCAGGTCCAGCGCCCGCTCGATGACCCCGATGGCCACGGCCTCGTCGCTGGGCGGGCCATAGAAGGCGCTCATCCCCATACAGCCCAGTCCGAGGGCCGAGACCCGGGGTCCCTTCGGACCCAGTGTACGCGTCTTCATGGGGCGCTCTCCTGATTGTAGGGTGGAAGACCTCTCAGGTGGTCAGCGCCCCGGCCGGTTTCAAGGCGCGTTCAGCGCCCGGATCGTCGGTGAGGCGTCCAGCGCGGTCGCCTCGACCGGATCGGCCTGCAGCGACAGATGCGCAAACATGGTGCGGGCGCCATCCAGATCGGCGCCGGATACCACGGCCGGATAGGCTCCCGGCCCCTCGACCAGCGGCAGCAGGGTCAGGCTGACCCCGTTCAGCACATTGCCACCGATCACCGCCACACTGTCGTCGCCCACCCGCACGACCACGTCGCAATGGCTGCCGACATAGCGGCCCAGATCGCGCCGACGGTCGTCCAGACTGCGATAATTGACGCCGCCGCGCGAGTTGCACAGCAGGTCGCCGGGCATGATCGCCACCTCGCCCGGATCATGGGCGATATAGGCCGCATCCGGGCGCTCGCCGTCCCGCGCCCGGATGGCCTGATCGATATAGACCCGGTGGGAAATATCCCGCTCGAACTGGGCCATCTCGCCCAGCCCGGCCTCGCACATCACCCAGCTGATGAAGGCCGCCGACCAGGGCTCGACCCAGTTGATCTCGCCCTCGCCGTCCCGCCACTGGCGGTTCTGGCGCGACAGGATGTCGGCCCCGTCCGGCGTCGCGCTCCAGTAGCCGGCGATGGTCGTGGCCAGCCCCGGCGTATGCTCCCAGCGCCCGACCGCCACGATCGCCCGGTCCTGCTCGGGCGCCTCCAGCCGCGGATTGAGCGCGTCCGGCACCACCCCCTCCGGCAGCCGCCGCTCGCGGACGCCGCGCAGGTCGATGGTCTGAAAGCCGAACACCCCCCATTCCTGGACCGCGACATCCACAATCCGCCGTCGCGCCCAGTGGGTCGGGCCCACGCGACATCCGGACTGGACGATCCGCATCGACCCCCGCCGTCCTTCGACCCGCTCGGACGGCGGAATGACATCGAACGCCTCGCGGGGCAGCCGCTCCACGCCTTGTGCTGCAACAGGGCCGGCAAGGGCCCACAGCGCAAGGAGGATCAGAGCACCGCGCACTGCACCGTCAGCCAGTCGAGGACCGCGCCGTCCAGCAGCGGCCCGACCTTGGCCAGCACCTCGGCGTGATAGGCATCGACATAGGCCCGCTCTTCCGCCGTCAGCAGATCGACGTCGATCAGCCTGCGATCCAGCGGCGCCAGCGTCAGTTGTTCGAACCCGTGCATCGGCCGCTCGCCGCCGTCGATGGCCTCGGGCCGCGTCACCACTTGCAGGGTCTCGATACGGATGCCCCAATGCCCCTCGCGGTAATAGCCGGGCTCGTTCGAGACGATCATGCCGGTCAGCAGCGGCTGGGTGTTGACCGCCTTGGCGATCCGCTGCGGCCCCTCGTGCACGCCCAGATAGCTGCCGACGCCGTGGCCCGTGCCATGATCATAGTCATGCCCCGCCATCCACAGCGGGTGCCGCGCCAGGGCGTCCAGCTGATGCCCCGTCGTGCCCTCGGGAAAGCGCACCACGGCCATGGCGATATGGCCCTTCAGCACCAAGGTGAACATGCGCCGCTGATCGGCCGACGGCTCGCCCACCGCAATCGTCCGCGTCACATCGGTCGTGCCGTCCAGGTACTGGCCGCCGCCATCCACCAGCAGCAGCGAGCCTTTCTCCATCCGCCGGATGGTGCGCGTCACAGGCTTGTAGTGCGGCAGGGCCCCGTTCGGCCCCGACCCTGCGATGGTGTCAAAGCTCAGGTCCATCAGGGCACCTGTCCCCTCGCGGAATCCCTCCAGCTTTTCGACCACCGCCCGCTCATCGGGCAGGGTCTCCTGCGCCTCGGTGTCCAGCCAGTGAAGGAACCGCGCCAGCGCCGCCCCGTCGCGGATATGGGCCTGACGCGAGCCCTCGATCTCCACCGGATTCTTGACCGCGCGCGGCAGGGTGCAGGGGTCTTGCCCGCGCACGACAGTGCCGCCCGCCGCTTCCACCCGGTCGAAATACCAGGCCGCACTCTGGCCCGGATCGATCAGCACCGCGCGGCCGGACGTCTCGTCCAGCGCCGTAGACAAGGTGTCCGGATGCTCCAGCGTCACATCCTCGCCCAGCCAGCCGGGCAGCTCGTTTGTCACCTTGGCCGGATGGAGGAACAGCCGCGCGCGCCCCTCCGCATCGATCAGCGCCTGTCCCAGCGGCAGGGGTGAGCGGATCACATCACCGCCCCGGATATTGAACAACCAAGCTACCGACGTCGGCGCCGTCAGCAGCGCCATATCGGCCCCGGCCTCCTCGATGGCTTTGCCGATCCGGGCGCGCTTGTCGGCGGCGTCCTCGCCCGCATAGTCGATCGGATGGGGCACCACGGGCGCCTGCGGCTGGGCCGGGCGCTCCGCCCCCCAGGCCGCATCCAGCGGGTTGCTGTCGACCGGTTTCAGCGTCACACCGGCGCGCTTCGCCGTCTTCTGCATTCGCGCCAGGGCATCGGGGCTGTGCAGGCGCGGGTCATAGCCGACGACCGAGCCCTTCGGCTGTTCCGCCAGATAGCGCGCGACAGCCGTCTCATTGAAGTCGCGCAGCTCGAACTGGGCCTGATCGACCTGGGCCTTGACCTGCACCGTATAGCGGCCGTCCGCGAACACGGCGGCCTCGTCCTTCATCACCACCCCGGCGCCAGCCGAGCCGGTAAAGCCCGATATCCACGCCAGCCGGTCATTGGCCGCCGGCAGATATTCATTCTGGTGCTCGTCCTCGTGCGGCACCAGAAAGCCGTCCAAGCCTTGGGCCTGCATCTCGCGTCGCAGAAGCGGCAGGTGGCGCGCACCAAAGCCGGGGTCGGTGGTCTCGTCGAATGTCTGTCTCATGCGGCGAGACCTAGCATCTCCCGGGGGCGAATTGGGAGGCCCTATCCGCCCCGTCTCAGCACCAGCGCGCTCCAGGCGTCGCGGTGGATGCGGCGCTCCAGCCGGAACCCCTTGGACGTATAGGCCGCCGTCACCCGGCGCTCCTGCGTACGCAACAGGCCCGACAGGATCGCCACCCCGCCGGGCAGCAGCGCCGTCCGGATCGGCTGCGACAGCGCCACCAGAGGCGGAGCGAGAATATTGGCGAACACCAGATCGTACGGCCCCTGCCCCCGCACCTTCTGGTCGTTCAGACCCGAAGCGTGGACGAAACTGGCCCTGGCCTGATTGAGCGCGGCATTCTCGTTGGCGATGCGCACCGACGGCGCATCGATGTCCGTGCCGATGGCGACCCGGCTGCCGGTCCTGGCTGCGGCGATGGCAAGGACGCCCGTGCCAGCGCCCACGTCGAGCACACGCTCGAACCGCTCCCGCTTGAGCAGTTCGTCAAAGGCGATCAGGCATCCGACCGTCGTCCCGTGATGGCCCGTGCCGAACGCCGCCCCCGCATCGATCTTCAGGTTCACCGTATTCAGCGGCCCCCGCCCCTGATCGTGCGCGCCATAGACAAAGAACCGACCGGCCCGCACCGGCGGCAGACCCGACAGCGACATCGCCAGCCAGTCGGCATCGGCCAGGTCCTCGACCGTGGTCGTCAGAGCCGCATCGCCCTTCAGCGACGTCACCAGCCGCTCCACCTCATCGGCCGTCGTCGGAAAGGCATCGATGCGCCAGATGCCCCGATCCTCATCCTCCTCGAGGATGGAATAGGTGACACCCTCCAGCATCGGGTCGGCATCCCATTCGGCGACGCGGGCTTCGGTTGCATCGCGCGACCCATGTGCGATTATTTGAATTGCGGACTCTGACATTTCTCAGACGTCGCTATCATCGCGAATCGATTGCATCGTCGGCGCGGCGTCTCGCGTCACATTCATCCG
>JAHJYN010000229.1 GCA_018826885.1 Alphaproteobacteria bacterium
CGGCACAGCAGGATGTCGGGCTGGATGCCGATCGAGCGCAGCTCCTTGACCGAGTGCTGGGTCGGCTTGGTCTTCATCTCGCCGGCGGTCTTGATGAAGGGCAGCAGCGTCAGGTGCACGAAGCACGACTGGCCGCGCGGCAGGTCCTGGCCCAGCTGGCGGATGGCCTCGAAGAACGGCAGGCCTTCGATATCGCCGACCGTGCCGCCGATCTCGACCAGGACGAAGTCGACCTCCTGGCCATCATCGGTCAGGGCCGGAGTCAGGCAGAACTGTTTGATCTGGTCGGTGACATGCGGAATGACCTGCACCGTGGCGCCCAGATAATCGCCCCGGCGTTCCTTCTCGAGGATGGTCGAATAGATGCGGCCGGTGGTGATGTTGTCCGACTTCGCCGCCGACACGCCGGTGAACCGCTCATAGTGGCCGAGGTCAAGGTCGGTCTCGGCACCGTCGTCGGTGACGAACACCTCCCCGTGCTGATAGGGGCTCATCGTCCCCGGATCGACGTTCAGATAGGGGTCCAGCTTGCGCAGACGCACGCTGTAGCCACGCGCCTGCAACAGCGCACCAAGGGCGGCGGAGGCGAGGCCTTTTCCCAATGAGGAAACCACGCCGCCAGTGATGAACACATAACGGGCCATGGGAGATCACCTTAGCGTCGATTCGCGGCGCGCACAGGGGCGATCCTCATCCAGGGACCAAACGCCTGTTGAAATCCGCAGGAAAGTTGGCCGAGCCGAAAGGCTGCGGGGTCGAAAACCTACTGGGCGGGCTCGGACCCGGCCAGCGAGTCGAGATCGTCAAGCGTCGGCGCGGGAGCGGCCTCGGGGGCCGTGGTCGGCGGCGGGACAACGCCCGGCTCGGCGCCTTCGGTCGCGGGGGCCGTCGGCTGGACCAGAGCGCCCACGGCATCGGCGTCGATCACGGAGCTCGATCCGCGAGACATATTGCCGGCCACCGTCAGGCTGATCGCGAGGATGAAGAACAGCGAGGCCAGGATCCAGGTCGACTTGGTCAGCAGGTTGCCCGCGCCGCGCGCGGTCATGAAGCCCGACGGACCGCCGCCCATGCCCAGGGCGCCCCCTTCGGAGCGCTGCAGCAGCACCAGCGCCGTCATGGCGAGCGAGACGAGGATGATGGCGACGAGGAGAATGGTCTGGAGCATGGCTGCTTATATGTGTGGCGCGGGCTGCGCCGATCAAGCGGCGGGCTCTATCATTCTTGTCGAAGGGGCGCAAACCCCTGTGGGCCGGGCATCAGGCCGCGCGGATGATCCGGATGAAATCCTCGGCCTTGAGCGAGGCCCCGCCGACCAGACCACCGCCCACGTCCGGCACCGCAAGGATGTCGGCCGCATTGTCCGGCTTCATCGAGCCGCCGTACAGGATCGGGGCCCGATGACCGGCCTCCCCCACCCGTTCGACCAGAGCGGCGCGGATGGCGGCATGGACCTCGGCGATCTGGTCGAGGGTGGGCGTCAGGCCGGTGCCGATCGCCCAGATCGGCTCATAGGCCACGGCGAACGTCCGTTCTTTCAGGGCATCGGGCAGGGAGGCGCGGACCTGGGCGGTGACAAAGGCAACCGCCTGACCGGCCTCACGGGTCTCCAGCGACTCGCCGACGCAGACGATCGGTTCCAGTCCTGCGCGCAGGGCCGCTTCCACCTTGGCGGCCACGTCGGCGTCGGTTTCGCCACATCCCTCGCGGCGCTCGGAATGCCCCAGAATCACCAGCCGCGCGCCGGCATCCGCCAGCATCGGGGCCGAAACCGAGCCGGTGAAGGCGCCCGAATCCTTGTCGTGGCAATCCTGCCCGCCCAGTTCCACGGGGCCTGCGCCGAGGGTTGACGCCATCGGCGCAATCAGGGTCGCGGGCGGGCACAGGCCGACGCGGGCGTTGACGGGGTCGGCTTCGAGAGCCTGCCGCAGGGCACCGGCCTCATCCAGCGCGGGCGTCAGCCCGTTCATCTTCCAGTTGCCGACAATCAGTTTCACAGGCGTTTCCATGGACACGGTTTAGGAGCAGATCGCGGATGCGCCAAGCCTGTGTCTTGCCGCAAGGGGTATGGTGCCCCTATACGCCGATGAGGCCCCGCGTGGGCACCTGCGCAATGCTCAAGGTTTGTCATGATCGCCAACTTCCGCAACTTCGCCAAATCGCCGTGGGCGATCGCCATTGTCGGGCTGATCGCCATCAGCTTTGTGGTCGTGGGCACCCAGGCGGACGTCTTCGCCTCACTGGGGCCGCGCGATGTGATCAAGGCGGGGGATCGCAGCCTGAGCCAGCAGGAGTTCCGCGCTGATTTCGACCAGGTGCGCGAGAACTACCAGGAGCAGACCGGTGCCCCGGTCACCGTCGAGGATCTGGTCGGCCAGAACATTCACATTCGCTACCTCGAGGGCAAGACGCAGGAGCTCGGCTTCCAGAACTGGGCTCACCGCGTCGGCATTCGCCCGGGCAAGGAGCTGATCCTGAAGCAAATCCGTCAGATCCCCGCCTTCTTCAACCAGATCACGGGTCAGTTTGACGAAGAGGCGTATCGCACCGTCCTGCAGGGCGAGAACATGACACCCGCCGATCTGGAGCAGGACCTCAGCGACCAGTACGCCCAGAACCACTTCGGGGCATCGCTGTATGCCGCCGCCCGGGTCCCCCGCATCTATGGTGCCGTGATCGCCAATGGCGCGCTGGAGCGGCGCAATGGCCGCTGGTTCACCGTCACCCAGGAGATGGCTGGCACCGCCCCTGCCCCGACCGACGCCCAGCTCACCGCCTTCATGAACGAGAATGAAGCCCAGCTCCGCCGTCCCGAAACCCGGGTCGCCTCGATCGTGCTGTTCGACAATCCTCCCGGGCAGGCGCCCGAGATCAGCGAAGAGGCCATCGTGGAGCGGTTCGAGTTCCGCAAGGACTCCCTGTCCATCCCCGAGCGTCGCACCTTTGCCGTCTATCCGGCGGCCAACGCCGAGGCCGCCCAGCGGATCGCGACGGCCCTGAAAGCCGGTCAAAATCCGGGCGTCGAGCCCACCCCGTACTCCGACACCCCGCAGAGTGCCGTACCCGACCCCGCCGTGGGAGCCGCCGTGTTCGGCCTGGCCCAACCGGGTGTGTCTGATCCCGTCCAGACCCGCGTCGGCTTTGCCGTCGTGCAGGTGACAGCCATCCAGCCCGGCGAGGCCGCGACGCTCGAAGGCGTACGCGAGGCCATCGTCCAGGAACTGCAGGGCGAAGCGGCGACCGGCCAGGAATTCGAGCGCGTCGAGCGCTATGAGGCCGCCCGCAACAGCGGCATGTCGATGGAACAGGCCGTCGAGGAAGTCGGCGCCCGGATCATCACCCTGCCCGCCTTCACCGAACAGGGCTTCCGCGCGGACGGCAGCCAGATCAATGCGCCGCCGCAGATCTTCGAGACCGCGTGGCGTCTGCCGGAAGGCGGCGTCAGCGACGTCATCGACGCCGGTCAGGGCCAGTATTTCGTGCTGCGCCTGGACGACATCCGGCCGGCCTCCATGCCCGCGCTGGATGATGTCCGCGAGATCCTGGTGCGCGAATGGACGGCGCGTGAGAATAGCCGTCTGCTGAGCGCCAAGGCCGAGGAACTGGCCGCACGCGTCCGCGCCGGTGAAGACATCGCCGAAGTCGCCCGCTCGGTCGGCGCCACCCTGATCACGCGCGAGAACGCGCTTCAGGATGAAGAAACCCAGGAGGCGGTGGGACAGGGCGTGCTGCAGGGCCTGTTCGGTCAGGCCAAGGGACAGGTCTTCGTCCAGCCGGCCAGCCAGACCGCCTTTGCCGTAGGCGTCGTCGACGACATCCGCGCCTCGGACGTCGCCACGGTCGCGCCGATCGCCGAACGGGTGCGCCCGCGGATCACCCAGGACCTGGTCTCGGGGCTGGGGGACAGCGCCATCGGCTGGTCCCAGGCGAATGCCAAGGCCCGCTATGACGTCGGTGCCGCCCGTCAGGCGCTCGGACTGCCCGAAGAGGCCCCCGCCGCTCCGGCGGGAGCCGCTGCCGGGGCTCAATGATCGACGAGCGTTCGCCGGTCGATCCGGAGGCCTTTGCCCGCGCCTGGAATGCGGGCACCCCCCAGGTCGTGGTCCGTCGCCGGATCGACGACCTGGAGACGCCGGTCTCGGCCTATCTGAAGCTTGGCAAGGGCCGGCCCTATGCCTTCCTGCTCGAGTCGGTCGAGGGGGGTGCCGTCAAGGGCCGTTATTCGATTCTGACGCTGGACCCCGACGTCGTCTGGCGCTGCCGTGACGGCAAGGCCGCCGTGGCGCGCGGGGACAATGTCGGCGCGGACCGGTTCGTCGATGAAGCCGACGACGCCCTGACGTCGTTGCGCCGTCTGATGGCCGCCAGCCGCTTTGAGCTGCCAGAGGACCTGCCGCCCATGGCCGCCGGTCTGTTCGGGGCCTTCGGCTATGACATGGTGCGCCTGCTGGAGCCGCTGGGCGAGGCCAATCCCGACCCGCTGAACCTGCCCGATGCCGTGCTGGCCCGCCCTTCGCTGGTCGCCATCTTCGACTCGGTTAGCCACGAGATCGTGCTGGTCGCTGCGGCCTATCCTGATGGAACGACACCTGCAGATCAGGCGCTGTCCGATGCCATCGCCCGGCTGGACGACTTCGAGGCCCGGCTGGATCAGGGCCTGGCGCGCCCGCGCGCCGCGCCCCTGCCCACGCCGGTGTTCGACACCCGCGTTGACGGCCCCGCCTATGCCGCCATGGTCGACCGGGCCAAACGCTATATCGAGGCGGGCGACATCTTTCAGGTCGTGCTCAGCCATCGACTGTCGGCCGAATGGACCCGCGATCCGTTCGCCTTCTACCGCTCGCTGCGCCGCCAGAACCCCTCGCCCTATCTGTTCTATCTGAACTTCGGCGGCTTCCAGATGGCCGGCTCCAGCCCCGAGATCCTGGTGCGGCTGAAGGACGGCGGCGTCACCATCCGGCCGCTGGCGGGCACCCGCGCGCGGGGCGCCACCGAGGCCGAGGACCAGCGTCTCGAGGCCGAACTACTGGCCGATCCCAAGGAGCGGGCCGAGCATCTGATGCTGCTGGATCTGGGCAGGAATGACGTCGGCCGGGTCAGCCGCCCGGGCAGCGTGACCGTCACCGAGAGCTTCGTCGTCGAACGCTACAGCCAGGTCATGCACATCGTCTCGAACGTGACCGGCAAGGCGGACCCGAAGCTGGACGCCGTCGACACCCTGCTGGCTGCCCTGCCGGCCGGCACCCTGTCAGGCGCGCCCAAGGTCCGGGCCATGGAGATCATCGACGAGCTTGAGACCGAAAAGCGCGGCATCGGCTATGGCGGCGGCGTCGGCTACATCTCCAGCGACGGTCAGGCGGACATCTGTATCGTGCTGAGGACTGCCCTGTTCACGCCCGGCCAGATCCATGTCCAGGCCGGTGCCGGGGTCGTCGCCGACAGCGATGCGACCGCCGAATATGCCGAGACCCTGGCCAAGGCGCGGGCCCCGATCCGGGCCGCCGAGGATGCGTGGCGTTTCGTCTCAGGAAACGACTGAGGCGGCGGGCGCGGGGTCCTCGAACTGCACGCCCGGGCCCAGCACCACGGCGCCTGCCATCAGCATCGCCGCCGCCGCCAGCAGGCCCATGGCCGCCAGCGCCCCGATCGCCTGTCGCGCCGCCGGTTTCGGGGCGTCCCCGTCCAGCAGACGGCGAGCTTCGGCAAGCTTGGGTGTGATGTCCATGGTCGGGCCTCCCTCTCAGGCCCCAGACCAGTCTGATTGGGTTAACGCGCGGTTTACGCTCCGCCGCTTGGCGCGGACGCGGTGGCGCTCTAGAAGCCGCTCATGATCCTCGTCATCGACAACTACGACAGCTTCACCTGGAACCTCGTCCACTATCTGGCCGAGCTGGGGGTCGAGACGCGCGTGGTCCGCAATGACGAGCTGAGCGTCGATCAGGCCCTGTCGGCCGGGGCCGAGGCGGTGCTGCTGTCGCCCGGCCCGTGCTCGCCGAACGAGGCAGGCATCTGCCTGTCGCTGATCGAACAGGCGCCCGCGACCCTGCCGATCCTCGGCGTCTGTCTGGGCCATCAGGCCATCGGCCAGATCTTCGGTGGCGAGGTGATCCGGGCCAAGGCGTTGATGCACGGCAAGACCTCGCCCATCCATCATGAGGGGCAGACCCTGTTCGCCGGCCTGCCCTCGCCGTTCACCGCCACCCGCTATCACTCTCTGGCCGTACGCCGCGAGAGCCTGCCCGACGTCCTCAAGGTCACGGCCTGGACCGAGGACGGCGAGATCATGGGTCTCAGCCACGTCTCGCGGCCCATCCACGGCGTGCAGTTCCACCCCGAGTCGATCGCCACCGAGCACGGCCACGCCATGCTGGCCAACTTCCTCGATCTGGCCGGCGTACGCCGCACACAGGCGACCTGAGATGTCCGACGGCTTCAAGGGACTGCTGGCCCAGCTGATCGAGGGGCGACCACTGGCCGGGCCGGACGCGCAAGCCTTCTTCGCCGCCTGTCTCCGGGGTGAGCCCACCCCCGCCCAGGTCGCCGCCGCCGTCACGGCGCTCCGCATGCGCGGCGAGACCGTCGAGGAAATCGCCGCCTTCGCCACCGCCATGCGCGAGGCCGCCACCCCCTTCCCCGTGCCCTACCCCGTGATCGACACCTGCGGCACGGGCGGAGACGGACGCCACACCTGGAATGTCTCGACCGCCGCGGCCCTCGTGTTGGCGGGGGCCGGGCTGAAGGTCGCCAAGCACGGCAACCGGGCGCTGAGCTCCAGGTCCGGCTCGTCCGATGTGCTGGCCGCGCTGGGCGTCGATCTGATGGCCCCGGCGGAGATCCAGCTGCGCGCGCTGGATCAGGCGGGGATCTGCTTCCTGTTCGCGCCCGCCTATCACGGGGCCATGCGTCACGTCGGCCCGATCCGCTCCGAGATCGGGTTCAGAACCGTCTTCAACCTGTTGGGCCCGCTGTCGAATCCGGCGGGGGCAAGGCGTCAGGTGATGGGCGTCTATGACCCCGCCCTGCTGGAGCCGCTGGCCGAGGTGCTGGGGCGTCTGGGGGCCGAGCGCGCCTGGACCGTCCACGGCGAGGGGCTGGACGAGCTGACCACCACCGGCCCGACCGAAGTGGCGGAGTGGCACGAGGGTAAGGTCCGCCGCTTCACCGTAAGCCCGGAAGACGCGGGTCTTCCCCGCACCGATCCCGAGGCCTTGGTGGGCGGTGATGCCGAGGCCAATGCCAAGGCCCTTTCCGACCTGCTGGACGGGGCGCCCGGCGCCTATCGCGACATTGTGCTGCTGAATGCGGCCGCCGCCCTGGTGGTCGCCGACCGGGCCGAAACCCTGACCGAGGGCGTGGCGCTGGCCGCCCGGGCCATCGATGACGGCGCGGCCCGCACCGCCCTGACCCGCCTGTCCGCCATCAGCCACATGCGGCCGGAGCCCCCCGAATCCGGATCCCCGGCATGAGCGACGTTCTGGACCGGATCGCCGCCTACAAGCGCGAGGATGTCGCCCTGCGGAAGGCGGCCCTGTCGCAGTCCGACGTAGAGGCCCGCGCGGCAGAAGCCTCGCCGCCCCGGGGCTTCAAGGCGGCGCTTCTGGCCCGCCGCGCCACCGGCCGCCCCGGCCTGATCGCCGAGATCAAGAAGGCCAGCCCGTCCAAGGGTCTGATCCGCGCAAACTTCGACCCGCCCGCCCTGGCCCGCGCCTATGAACGTGGCGGCGCGGACTGCCTGTCGGTGCTGACCGATGGGCCCAGCTTTCAGGGCGACGACGCCTTTCTGGTCGCGGCGCGAGATGCCGTGCGCCTGCCCTGCCTCAGGAAGGACTTCCTCGTCGATCCTTGGCAGGTGGCCGAGAGCCGGGCGCTGGGCGCCGACTGCATCCTGATTATCATGGACATGGTCGATGACGCGCTCGCCGCAGACCTGATGGCCGAGGCCCGCCGGTACGGCATGGACGCCCTGGTCGAGACCCACGACGAGGCCGAAATGGCCCGCGCCGTCGCGCTGGGTGCGGACTTCGTCGGCGTGAACAACCGGTCGCTGCGGACCTTCGAGGTCGACATCGCCACCTTCGCCCGCCTCGCCCCGCTGGCCCCTGAAGGCGCCACCCTGGTCGCCGAGAGCGGCCTGTTCACGCCGCAGGACGTGGCTACCGTCGTGAAAGCCGGCGCCGACGCCCTGCTGGTCGGGGAGAGCCTGATGCGGCAGGCGGATGTGGAAGCGGCAACGCGGGCGCTGATGGGGTGAGCACCCCGCTAACCCCTCCTTAAGGGGACAGAGCCACCGGCCGGACGAGCCGCACTCGGGGCACTAGGATCTGGCAAGTCCAATTGAGGATTGACGCCCTGCAGGATAGCATGGTTCACCTAGCAACGGTTGGTTAACACATGGGGGGAGCCGCTATGCGGTTGGGACTGGTATCTGCGCTGAGCGCTGCAATCGTTCTTGCGAGCTGCGGGACGGTCAGTTTTCAAGCCATATCTGACGTCGCCGTGGAGCGGTTGGTGAACGGGTTGGAGCCGGCGCCGGCTCCGCGTGGCGTAATCGCATTCGCCGATACGGAAGAGTTCGATCGGGTTATGTGGAGCTCGCTCCGAAACGCAACCGGTCCAACTGGGACGGTACGGGTCACGGTCCCGGCAGGTACTACTGACGGCCCCCCTAGGCTGATGACATGGGTCAGCCGAGCACAAGTGAACCAAATCAAAACCTGCCAAGTTCCAGGCAATGAGTCGGCTGGTTTCGGCATCTATGAAATTGTCCTTCGCTTCCTCTACAATATGGCCCGTTCCCACAAAATATACGAGCCAGCCGAGCAGTTTAACGTTGTCGTTGAAACCAACGCTTCTACACGACAACTTGTCGCCATGACGTTTGTGTCTAAGCAGACGGACTTCGATCGCTATCTACTGCGCTATCCAGGATGCGCTTAGCAATCCGATATGGTGCGAGCGTCCTCAGTTTGTGCCTGCTGAGCACCGCCGCGACTCAAGCTAACGCACAATCTTCAACTGACGTGCCGCAACTCGAGTCGGGTGCTTGTCGCATGGAGGCAGACGCAAACACGATCAGAGGGCTGGCTCACTCGAGTGCGTATGCTTGCTTGGAGCCATGGCGCGCAAACCCGGAACTGACGTTTACGCAGTCCGCTGGCCTGTCAGCCCCAGCGGTAGTTTTTCGCGGTCAACCCCTCAGAATTTCGCCTACCTCAGACATGCCATTAGATCGACAGCTGCAGTCTCTGGCGGTCGCGCGACTTACGATTGAGTACGAAGAGATTTCGTCCGGCCGAACGGGCATAGCTTGGTGCACGGGGTTCGTGATCGACGACGGGCTCATCTGGCGAGAGTATCGATCCTTGCTCGCCACAAATCGCCACTGCCTCCCGGACGGCCCCGGCGATCTCAGGGAGCCGGTAAGGATAAGGCGCGGATATGCCCTGTTCGGGTACCAGGCTGGACTCGAGCCCCAGGCCGTCCCCATTAAGCAGGTCGTCTACACTCATCCTGAAGCCGATTTCGCACTGGTAGAGCTACAATCTTTGCCGTGGTTTGTTGCTCCACTTGAGCTCTCCACACGGGGCCCAGCTGATGGGCAATCATTGTACATATTTCATCACCCCGAAAAGCTGCCAAAGATGGCGACGACTTCCGGCTGTTTATCGCTTTTGATCACTCCCGCTGAATTTCGTCACGTCTGTGATACGCTGGTGGGCAGCTCAGGCGCGCCAATCCTGTCGACCGGGTCTGGGCAGGTTGTTGGCATCCACTATAGAGGGCCTGACGAAGCCCGAGAGCCTGGCCTACCCTTCAATGGTGCATGGCGAATTAGCTGCATTGTAAAAGAACCCTTCTTTGATCGAATTACGCAGCCAGGCCACCCCGAGGGCATCGAGGTTCTCAACGTGGAGCCACCAGACGCTATCGACTACTATGCTTATAGAGGCGGCCAGATAATATATTCTGAGAATTTTGCTCGCGACTCGATTACTCTGGCTTGGGCCGAGAAGGAAACAGACGATCTGCCAGAGGTACGCGATTTTTATAGAGAAATGGCTACTGAGACGGAAGCAAGAGGCGGCATAGTTGTTTACAGACAGGGCATATCAGGGGGCTCTGAGAGCCTTAGCGATATAATAGGGAATGGGACCCGTTCTGACGATGATTTTGACATGGGCCCAAGTCTATTTGGCATTCGCTCAGAGGATGCCAGAATCCGCTATACCAGTGAGCCTGTCAGAGATGCGACCGTATGGGTAAGGAGCGCTGATCAAATTACCTACTCCGAAATCAGATACGGGGTACCAAGTACTCCAGTATTTGAATACATGGCACCCCTAAGGGAATATCGTATGTGTTCATAGTACGGGAGAGTTGAGCTCGATCGGACAGAGAGCGAGTTTATAGTCCGGCTAGATGGGCGCACTTTGCGTGCAAAACGGTTCGCGATCTGATTTGGCATCGTCCGGGACGCCTAGTGCGCAGAGTGCGGCTTGTCCGGCCGGTGGCTCTATCCTAACCCCTCCTTAACCAGAACACCTCACGAACATGGCATGGACGTTCGCGGTGTGTTCCGCTATTGTCCACAGGCGGAACAGATTCGGGTTAGAGGTCTCCATGCTCACGCGCAAACAGCACGAACTGCTCATGTTCATTCATGAGCGTATCCGCGAGACCGGAGTTTCCCCCTCCTTTGACGAGATGAAGGCGGCGCTGGATCTGGCGTCGAAGTCGGGCATTCATCGGCTGATCACGGCGCTGGAAGAGCGCGGCTTCATCCGCCGCCTGGCGCACCGGGCGCGGGCGCTGGAAGTGCTGAAACTGCCGGATCAGGCGGCTGTGGTCCCGGCCCGGACGCGGGGGCCCTTTGTGCCCGACGTCATCGAGGGCGGCGGTCGTCCTGCGGCCAATGCCAATCACGACAGCGGCGGCACGCGGGAGCTGCCCCTGCTGGGCAAGATCGCGGCGGGCACGCCCATTTCCGCCATCCAGCACGAGCGCGACCGCATGGC
>JAHJYN010000230.1 GCA_018826885.1 Alphaproteobacteria bacterium
GCGCAAATCTCGGCGATGACCTCAGCGATGTTGCGACCAGACTTGGCGATCAGGGACGGATTGGTGGTCACGCCGTCCACCATTCCGGTGGGCAGCATGTCCTTGATGACGGCGACGTCGGCGGTATCGAGAAACAGTTTCATGCCGGGGGTTCTAGACCACGGGGCCCGCCGGTGAAAGTCGCTGCTGTCCTGATTCCCCTGCCGGTGGACGAGCCGTTCGACTATGTCGTGCCGGACGACATGACGCTTGCGCGTGGCGATCTGGTCACCGTGCCGCTGGGGCCGCGCCAGATGACGGGCGTCGTGTCCGAGGTCCGCGAAATTCCGGCGACCAACCGGCGGCTGAAGGAGATTGTGGCCCGGCTGGACCTGCCGCCCTTGCCGCCCGCCACGCTCGACTTTCTGGAATGGGCCGCGCGCTGGACCCTGTCGCCGCCGGGCGAGACGGCGGCCCTGTCGCTGAAGGCGCTCCGCCATGCGCCGCCCAGGCCGCCCCTGCGCCTGCACCGGGTTGCGGGCAAGGCCCCTGTGCGCCTGACCCCGGCGCGGGCGGCGGTGTTGCAGGCGCTCGAGGAGGGTCAGGCGGTCGCCAGCGCTGCGGAACTGGGACGCGAGGCCGGGGTCTCGGCCGGTGTGGTCAAGGGACTGGTGGATGAGGGGGTGATCACCGCCCGGATCGCTGAAGCCGGCAATCCGTTTGCGGCGCCGGACCCCCACCATGCGCGGGTCGAGCTGAACCCGGATCAGGCCGAGGCCGCCGGCCAGATTGGTCAGGCGGCCCTGTCGGGGGATTTCGTGGCCTTCCTGCTGGACGGGGTGACCGGGTCGGGCAAGACCGAGGCCTATCTGGAGGCGGTGGCCCGGCTGCTCGAAGGAGACCCGAAGGCGCAGGCGCTGATCCTGTTGCCCGAGATCGCCCTGACCCAGGCGGTCATCTCCCGCATCACCGCCCGGTTCGGCGCGGCGCCTGCGGAATGGCATTCGGGCCTGACCGGCCCGCGCAGGCGACAGGTCTGGGACGCGGTCGTGTCGGGCGACTGTCGCATTGTCGTGGGCGCGCGCTCGGCCCTGTTCCTGCCGTTCCCGAACCTGCGCCTGATCGTCGTCGATGAAGAGCACGACGGCTCGTACAAGCAGGAGGACGGCCTGATCTATCAGGGTCGGGATCTGGCCGTGGCGCGGGCGCGGTTCGAAAGCGCCGCCGTGGTGCTGGCGTCAGCCACGCCGTCGCTGGAGACGCTCGGCAATGCACGGCAGGGGCGGTATCGCGAGCTGAGGCTGACGGCGCGGCACGGGACGGCGGTGCTGCCTGACATCACCCTGCTGGACCTGCGCGCCGACCCGCCCGAGCCGCAGACCTGGCTGAGCCCGCCGCTGCGTGTCGCCATGGCCGAGACGATCGAGCGGGGCGAGCAGACCCTGCTGTTCCTGAACCGGCGCGGCTATGCCCCCGTGGTGCTGTGCCGGGCCTGCGGGCACCGGATGACGGCGCCGGACACGGACTCCTGGCTGGTCGAGCACCGCTATACCGGGCGGCTGGTCTGCCACCTGACCGGCTTTTCCATGGCCCGGCCCGATACCTGCCCGTCCTGCGGGGCCAAGGACAGTCTGGTGCCGGTCGGCCCGGGCGTGGAGCGGGTCGAGGAAGAGGTCCGCAGCCTGTTCCCCGAGGCGCGCACGGCGATCTTTTCCTCCGACACCACGCCGGACGGGCGGTCGGCCCGCGATCTGGTCGAGTCGATGGAGCGCGGCGAGATCGACATTCTGGTGGCGACCCAGGCGGCGGCCAAGGGTCACAACTTTCCCAATCTGACGCTGGTCGGGGTGGTGGATGCCGATCTGGGGCTGAGGGGCGGCGACCTGCGCGCCGCCGAGCGCACCTTCCAGCTGCTGATGCAGGCCACGGGCCGGGCCGGGCGGGCCGAGCGGCCGGGCCGGGCCCTGCTGCAGACCTGGACGCCCGAGAATCCCGTGCTGCAGGCGCTGGCGGCCGGCGACCGCGACAGCTTCCTCGCGACCGAATCAGAAGAGCGGCGGCTGGCGGCCCTGCCCCCGTTCGGGCGGCTGGCGGCGCTGATCCTGTCGGGCGACAAGGCGGACGCCGTCGAAAAGGCCGCCCAGCTGCTGGCGGGGGCCATTCCGAATGCCGAACGGCTGGAGGTCTATGGTCCGGCCGATGCGCCACTGGCTCTCGTTCGGGGGCGGCGCAGGAAGCGGCTGCTGGTCCGGGCCGACCGGGATGTCGACCTTCAGGCCTTCCTCCGGGCCTGGCTGGCGCGGGTCAAGCTGCCGTCCTCGGTTCGCCTGTCGGTCGACGTGGACCCCTACAGCTTCCTGTAGGGGTCCCTGACGGTTCAGGCCCGGCTGTCGGCGGCGTCGGCTTCCGCCTCGGCGGCGCGGGCGCGGGCCTCGGCCTGATCGGCCTGGGCCCGGAGTTGCTGGGCGCTCTCGCGTTTGGTCGAGGCCTTGCGGCTCATCATGTTCAGCAGCTCGACCCCGGCCGAGAAGGCCATGGCGGCGTAGATGTAGCCCTTGGGCACATGGGCGCCGAAGCCTTCAGCGATCAGCACCATGCCGATCATCAGCAGGAAGCCGAGGGCCAGCATGACCACGGTCGGGTTCTTGTTGATGAAGTTGGCCAGCGGGTCGGCGGCCAGCAGCATGACGGTGATGGCGACCAGAACGGCGACGACCATGATCGGCAGGTGCTCGGTCATGCCGACCGCCGTCAGGATCGAATCGACCGAGAAGACCAGGTCCAGCAGGATGATCTGGAAGATGGCGGCGCCGGCGTTCGAGATGACCACATCCTTCTTGTCCAGCACGTCGTGCGAGGGCGTGGGATCGACCGTGTGGTGGATTTCCTTGGTGGCCTTCCAGACCAGGAACAGACCGCCTGCGATCAGGATGATGTCCTTCCAGGAGAACTCATTGCCCATGACCGTGAAGACCGGCGCGGTCAGGCCGACGATCCAGGCGATCATCGACAGCAGGGCCAGGCGCATGATCAGCGCCAGCGAGATACCGATGCGGCGAACCCGCGAGCGCTGATGCTCCGGCAGTTTGTTCGACAGGATCGAAATGAAGATCAGATTGTCGATCCCCAGCACCACTTCCATGACGATCAGGGTGACGAGGGCCGCCCAGGCCGCCGGATCGGAAAGAAGGGGCGTGATGCTGTCGAACATGAAGTCTCGGTCCAGAAGGGAAGGTTTGGCCGATCTATAGAGACTCCGCGGCCTGCGACAAGCCGCCCGCCTGTGGCGCACCGCCTCGGTTGCGGGGGGCAAGGCCCCGTGCTATCAGGCGCCCGGCTGAACCGGGACCTCTGTCGCAAGACAGGGACCCGTTGTGCTTTTTTCAAGCATTTCAAGCCTTTGATCGGGGTGATCCGTCACCGCCGGTTGCGAC
>JAHJYN010000231.1 GCA_018826885.1 Alphaproteobacteria bacterium
GCCATCGCCCTGTCCCACGATGCGTGCGATGCCGCCCTGTGTCTCGGCGTCTGCGACAAGATCGTGCCGGGCCTGTTCATGGGCTCGCTGGCGTTCGGCCATTTGCCGGTCGTGTTCGCCCCCGCCGGCCCGATGCCCAGCGGCATTCCGAATGCGGAAAAAGCCCGGGTGCGCGCCCTCTATGCCCAGAACAAGGTCGACCGTGCGACCCTGCTGGAGAGCGAGGTGGCCAGCTATCACTCGCCCGGCACCTGCACCTTCTACGGCACCGCCAACTCCAACCAGATGATGATGGAGGTGATCGGCCTGCATCTTCCGTCTACGGCCTTTGTCCATCCCGACACCGGCCTCAGGGATGCCCTGACAGCAGCGGCGGCCCAGCGGGCGGTCGAACTGGCCCGCTCGGGCGAGGGCCGGATGAGCCGGGTGGTCGACGAGAAGTCGATCGTCAATGCCATCATCGCCCTGCTGGCCACAGGCGGCTCGACCAATCACGCCATCCATCTGGTCGCCATGGCCCGCTCGGCCGGGGTGCTGATCGACTGGACCGACCTCGACGAGCTGAGCAGCGCCACCCCGCTGCTGGCACGCGTCTACCCGAACGGCTCGGCCGACGTGAACGCCTTCCAGGCGGCAGGCGGTGTGGCCTTTGTCGTGCGCGAACTGGCCCGCAACGGCCACCTGCACACCGACGTCACCACCGTCATGGGCGAAGGGCTGGAGGCCTATTATCAGGAGCCCGTCCTCGACGAGGACGGCCAGCTGGTCTGGCGCGACGGCGTCTCCGAAAGTCTGGACACGGACATTCTGCGCCCGGTCTCGGACCCGTTCCAGAAGGACGGTGGCCTCAGGCTGGTGCAGGGCGACCTGGGCCGCGCTGTCATCAAGGTCTCGGCGGTCAAGCCCGAGAACCGGGTCGTCGAGGCCCCCGCCGCCGTCTTCGACAGCCAGGAGGCCGCGCTGGAAGCCTTCAACCAGGGCAGGCTGGATCGCGATGTGGTCGTGGTGCTGCGCTTTCAGGGGCCGAAGTCGAACGGCATGCCCGAGCTGCACAGCCTGTCGCCGGCGCTCGGCATCCTTCAGGATCGCGGCTTCAAGGTCGCCTTTGTCACCGACGGCCGCATGTCCGGGGCCTCGGGCAAGACACCGGCCGCCATCCATGTCAGCCCGGAAGCGCTGGCGGGCGGCCCGATTGCCCGCGTCCGCGACGGCGATGTCATCCGTCTGGACCCGGATCAGGGTGTGCTGACCCTCGTCGGCGAACCGGACTTTGCCGACCGCCCCTGCGCCCCGCGCGCCGAAGGTCACCTGCAGACCCACTCCTGGGGCTATGGGCGTGAGCTGTTCGGCGCCTTCCGGGATGCGGTCAGCTCGGCCGAGGAGGGTGCCTCCATCTGTTTTGCCCAGCCGCCCGCCGGACCGCCCGGCACGGATACTCCGCCCGACCCCAATGTCGTCGACCGCACCATGGACGCCTGAATGAGCAACGCCCCTCTCCACCTTGTCGGCGACGTCGGCGGCACCAATGCCCGCTTTGCCCTGTCGCGCATGGTCGACGGCCTGCCGCGCATCGAGCACCACCAGAGCTTTCCGGCCGAGGACCATCCGACCTTTCTGGATGGCGTGCGGGCGTTTCTGGAGGGGTGCGACGAGCGCCCGGACGGCGGGGCCATCGCCGTGGCAGGACCGGTCACCGATGGCTTTATCGACCTGACCAATTCCCCCTGGCGGGTGTCCGAGGCCGAGCTGGCCAGTCTGGGCGTCGGTCCGATCCGGCTGATCAATGATTTCGAGGCCCTGGCCTGGGCCGCGCCGGCGATCGGCGGCGATGACCTGGCGCATCTGGGCGGGCCGGAAACCGGCGATCCGCTGCAGACCCTCGCCGTGCTGGGACCGGGCACGGGGTTCGGCGTTTCGGCACTGGCGCGGGATCGCTGGGGCTCGGCCGTGGCTCTGGCGTCCGAAGGCGGCCATGTCGACTTTCCGCCCTCCGACGCGCTTGAGGACGAGGTTTTGCGCATCCTGCGGCGGCGCTACTCCCGCGTGTCGATCGAGCGACTGGTCTGCGGACCGGGGCTGGTCAATCTGCACCGGGCGCTGGCCGAGATCGACGGACGCCCGACCTCCATCGACGATCCGGCCGAGATTACGCGCGACGCCCTCGCCGATCCGCGCAGCCCCTGCGGCGCGACCCTGGCCCGCTTCTGCGCCATTCTGGGCTCGGTCGCCGGAGACGTGGCCCTGACCACCGGTGCGCGCGGCGGCGTCTATATCGCCGGTGGCATCGCGCCCCGCATCCTGGACTTCCTGAAGGCCAGCCCCTTCCGCGAACGGTTCGAGCAGAAGGGCCGGTTTACCCCCTATATGCAGGCCATTCCGACCTGGGTGATCCTGCACAAACAGGCCGCCCTGCTGGGCGCGGCCAGGGTGGCCTCGCGCGACGACTGATCGGGCGATCACGCCCGCGTGAACCCTTTCTGAGTTTGTGACGTTGTTCCGGTCTCAACCGAGGAAGGGACTTCTCATGCGTAAACTGATCATCGCCTCCGTGTCGGCCATGGCCCTGATGGGTGTGGCCGCCTGCAATGAAACCGCCGCCGAAAAGGAAGCCGACGCCCAGGCCGACGCCATCGAGGCGCAAGCCGAGGTCGAAGCGACCCAGCTGGAAAACGCCGCCGACCAGGCCACCACCGACGCCGAACGTGACGCCCTGAACGACCGGGCCGACGCCGTCGAGGAATCGGCCGAGCAGCGCGCCGATGCGGTCGAGGAAGCCGCCGAGGACACTGCGCCCGCGCAGTAACAGTTCCGACCTGCCGGGGGGTCATGCCCCCGGTCATCCTTCGGAAGGAAAGGCCCCGCCATCCCCCCCGGCGGGGCCTTTTTTCTGCGCCCTATCCGGCCCGCTTCGGCGGCCAGGGAATGAAGGCGCTGGTCCGGCGCACATAGTCGGCATAGCCCGGCCGCGAGCTGTGAATGCTCTTTTCGGTGATGCCGATGCCGGACCATTTGGTCAGGGTGAAGGTCAGGAAGATCGGCCCGAGGATCGAGGCCAGGCCCGGCCCCGTCTCGGCCGCGATCAGATAGAGGCCCCACCAGACACAGGCATCGCCAAAATAGTTGGGATGGCGGGTATAGCGCCACAGGCCGGTATCCAGCACCTTGCCCTTGGTCGAGGGGTCCCGGCGGAAGGCCGCCAGCTGGGCGTCGCCCACCGTCTCGAACACCAGGCCGAGGACGAACAGGGCCACCCCGACCCAGCCAAGCCAGCCGACCGCCGGCGCCTCCGCCACCTGGCCCAGCTGCACCGGAAGCGAGGTCAGCCACGCCAGCCCCCCCTGCGGCAGGAAGACGAACAGCAGGGCCACCATCGGCCAGCTCTTGCCCGTCTTCGTCTGGCGGCCGATCAGGTCGGCATAGCGGCGGTCCTCGCCGTGCGCCCGCCAGCGCAGGAACAGGTGCAGGCCCAGCCGCAGGGCCCACAGGCCGCACAGACCGATCAGAAGCCCCGAGCGCAGGGCATCGCCGTCGGTCCGGGGCCAGGTCACCAGCGCGAGGAACAGCATGGCCAGCGGCCAGACCGCATCGATGAAACTGACATCGCGGATCCGCACGGCGATCAACCACAGCAGACTCATCACGCCAAGGATTAGCGCCAGATTGACGCCCAGCAGCAAGGCGATCTCGGTCAGGGTCATCGTCAGCTCTCCGACAGCGGGGGACAGTCCCCTATACGCTCAACCCGGTGGCCGGGATGCCCCGGCCAGCGCGACCTACTCGTGACGCTGCGCGCCAAACGTGCGCTCCAGTCGGCGCTCCAGCCGGGTCTTCACGCCGTCGATCAGGCTGAAGGCCGCCGGGATGAAGATCAGCGACAGGGCGGTCGAGGTGATCAGCCCCCCGATCACGGCGATCGCCATCGGGCTGCGGAACTCGGTGCCTTCGCCAAACGCCAGGGCGATCGGCAGCATGCCCAGACCCATGGCAAGGGTGGTCATGATGATCGGCCGCGCCCGCTTGTGCGCGGCGTCGATGATGGCCTCCCGGCGGTTCATGCCGTTCTTCATGGCGATGATGGCGTAGTCGACCAGCAGGATGGAGTTCTTGGCCGCGATGCCGGTCAGCATGATGATGCCGATCAGGGCCGGCATCGACAGCGACTTGCCTGTCATCAGCAGCAGGAAGAAGGCCCCGCCAAACGACACGGGCAGGGCCGCCAGAATGGTGATCGGGTGGAAGAAGCTGCGGAACAGCAGCACCAGCACGACATACATCAGCAGAATGCCCGTCACGATGGCGAACATGAAGCCGGTCGCCGTCTCCTGCAGATTCTCCAGCTCGCCCGACACCGCCTGACTGACGCCCGTCGGCAGGTTCTGCATCGCCGGCAGATTGTTCACCCGCTCTGACGCCTGCCCCAGGGTGATGCCGTTCAGCTCGGCCGTCAGGGTGGCGACGCGCTTGCGGTCCAGACGGTCGATCTGGTTGGGCCCGGCCCCGAACGAGATATCGGCCACCGAGGTCAGGGGCACAGAAGCGCCCGACGCCGTCGGCACACGCAGGTTCTCCAGAATACCCAGATCGCTGCGGGCTTCCTCGCGCAGCATCACCCGTATCGGGATCTGCCGGTCACCCAGGTTGAATTTGGGCAGTAGCTGATCCGCGTCGCCGAGGGTCGCCACACGAGCCACCGAACTGATGTCCGCCGACGCCACGCCCTGCAGCGCTGCCACATCGCCCTTGGGCGTGATCAGGATCTCGGGCCGCACCAGCGCCGCCGAGGAGATGACATTGGTGAGGCCAGGAATCTCGCGCATCTGGCGCTCGACCGCCGAAGCGGCCTCTTCCAGGGTTTCGCCTTCATCGCCCACCAGCTGGATCGACACTTGGCTGCCCTGGCCGTCGGCTCCGAACTGGACCCGGGCGCCCGGAATGGCGCGCAGCACCGGACCCATTTCCTGTTCAAAGGCCTGCTGGCGCAGCGACCGCTCGCTGCGCTTGACCAGATTGACGGTGATGTTGGCCTTGCGGACCTCGCCCGCCGAGCCACCCCCACCGGGGCCGAAGCTGACCGAGGCCGAGCCGATGGAGGAATAGACCGACCGCACCTCGGGCCGTTCCAGCAACGCCGTGTTGACGCGCTGCACCACCGAGTCGGTCTCGGCGAGGGTCGACCCCGGCGGCAGCTGAATGGTGATGTTCGACCGCGACACATCCTCGGCCGGGATGAACTCGAACGGCAGCATGGACGCCAGGACGAACGAGCCGATCAGGAAGGCGAAGCCGCCCCCCATGACCCACATCCGGTGGTCCTTGTGACGGCGCAGCAGGCGCTTGCCAAACCGGGGGCGGCGCTCGCCCTCCCCCCGGCGGAAGTCGTTCAGCACCCAGTCGACCATGACCAGATAGTGCTTCATCCAGGTCGGGTCGCCATGCTCCTTGCCTTGGTCGCGTTTGAGCATATAGGCGCCCATCAGCGGTGTAAGCGTTCGCGCGACCACCAGCGAGAAGAAGACGCTGACGCAGGCCGCGATGGCGAAACTCTTGAAGAACTGACCCACCACGCCGGGCATGAAGCCGGTCGGAGCGAACACCGCCAGCAGAGTTGCCGTCGTCGCAATCACCGCCAGACCGATCTCATCCGCCGCCTCAATGGCCGCCGGATAGGGCGCCTTGCCGTCGCGTATGTGGCGAACGATGTTCTCGATCTCGACGATGGCGTCATCGACCAGGATGCCGATGGTCAGCGACAGGGCAAGCAGGGTCACGACGTTCAGCGACTGGCCGGTCAGGTCCATGATCCAGAAGGTCGGGATCAGCGACATCGGCATGGCCACCGCCGCGATCAGGGTCGCCCGCCAGTCACGCAAGAAAACGAACACCACCAGCACCGCCAGACCCGCGCCCAGCAGCAGGGCCTCGACCGAGGCATGGAAGTTGTTGATCACGTCCTGGGTGGTGTTGGTCACCTCCTCGATGGTGACGGTGTCCAGTTCCGCATCCAGTGCCGCGATCTCGGCCTGGGTGGTTTCATAGACGTCCAGTTCGGACGACTCCTTGGAGCGGCTGATGCTGAAGCCGACGACCTCGGCCCCGTTGTAGCGGGCCCGGCCGCGCGGCTCGGACCATTCATCCACCACCTCCCCCAGATCGCCCAGACGCACCGAGCGGTTGCCCACGGGAATCAGGGTTTCGCGCAGGTCGTCGACCGACTGGGCCGAGCCGACCGTGCGGATCGCCTGTTCCTCGCCACCGATCTGGCCGCGCCCGCCGGGCAGGTTGATGTTGGACGCCCGCAGCTGGTTCGACACCGCCGCCGCTGTCACGCCCTGGGCCGCCAGCTTGGCCGGATCCAGCTTGATCCGGATCTCGCGGCTGACGCCGCCGTCACGGCTGATCTGGCTGACGCCCTCCACCGACAGCAGTCGCTTGGCCACCGTATTGTCGACAAACCAGCTCAGCTCCTCGGGGTTCATGCCCGGGGCACGGACCACATAGGTGGCGATCGGCTGCTGGGTGAACTCGATCCGCTGGACGATCGGCTCCTGCACATCGGCGGGCAGATCCTGACGTACACGGGCGACCGCATTGCGCACATCATTGGTCGCCTTTTCCAGGTCGACACCCAGCTGGAAGGTGATGGCGGTCGTCGACACGGAGTCATTGACGGTTGAGCTTATGTCCTCAACCTCGCCAAGACCCGCCACTGCATCCTCGACCAGACGCGTGACCTGGGTTTCCAGTTCGGTCGGGGCCGCGCCGGACTGAACGACCGTAACCGCCACGACCGGCAGGTCGACGTTCGGAAAATTGTTCGTCGGCAGTTTGAAATAGCTCAGCACCCCGGCGACCGTCAGGATGATGAACAGCAGCACCACCGGGATCGGGTTCCGGATCGACGCCGCCGAGATATTATTGAAGTTCATCGGGCCGGTCTCAGCTTGCGGACGCGGCGGGTGTCGGCGTCGCCGCGGGCGTTGCCGGCGCCACCGTCACCCGGTCACCGTCGCCGAGGAAGCCCGCGCCCTTGACCACCACCCGCTGACCGGCCTCGAGGCCGCTGTCGATGGCCACATTCGGCCCCTCGCGTGCACCGGTTCGAACCTCGACAAAGCGGACGGTGGAGTCACGGCCCACGACGTAAACCCCGGCTGCGCCCTCGCGATAGATCACCGCCTCGGACGGAACCACCAGCGCCGGCAGCTGACCCAGGGCGATCTCGGCCCGGGCGAACATGCCGGTCTTGAGCTCGCTGCCGCTGTCGAGCGCAATACGCGCCACGCCCAGACGCGTCTGGGGGTCCACCTGGGGCGTCACGATCCGCACACGACCGCCGGTAGGCCCGCTCGCCCGGTCGGAGGTAACCACGGCGCTCATGCCGGAGCGCACCAGCGACAGATCCGATTCCGGAACCTGGGCATCGAGCTCCA
Organism: Alphaproteobacteria bacterium; assembly: GCA_018826885.1. Lineage (GTDB taxonomy): Bacteria > Pseudomonadota > Alphaproteobacteria > Caulobacterales > Caulobacteraceae > Brevundimonas. The sequence continues at coordinate 7,431 of JAHJYN010000231.1, forward strand.
GACGTCCGTCGCGCACCACACGGAACAGCTCCGTGCCCGGCTGGACGATCTGCCCGCGCGTGACACGGCGGCTGATGACCCGGCCCGAGACCGGCGCCCGGATGGTGGTCTGGGCCAGTCGGGTCGCGGTTTCCGAGCGGGCTGCCCGCGCGGCATCCAGCTGGGCGGACGCCGTACGCTGATTGGCCTCGGCCGTGTCCAGCCCGGCCTGGCTGAGATAGCCCCGCCCGCGCAGTTCGCGGGCCCGCTCCAGCGCGGCATCCTGTTGCGCGACCAAGGCTTCCGCCGATTTCACCGAGGCCTCCTGCTGGGCCAGCTGGGCGCGCAGCACATCGTCGTTCAGCTTGACCATGGCCTGGCCCTGCCGGACATAGCTGCCCTCATCGACATAGACGGCGGTCGCCACCAGCCCGCCGGTTTCGGCCCCGACCGGAACTTCCTCCCATGCCGAGATCGTACCGGAGACCGACAGGGTCCGCGCCAGATCGACGCTCCGGACGGTCGCCACGGTCACGGTCTGGCCGGCCGCCGGTTCGGCGCCGGCCTTGTCGTCCTCGCTGTGGCCGGAACAGCCTGTCAGCACCGCCAGCCCCAGGATCGCAAAGGCAGCAACCACCGGCTTCAGCTTAGATCTCACGTCCGTATCCCCTGTGCGCAGTTCCGGCCTCTATCGCCCCGATGCGTGACAGCCGCGTGGCGAAGCCTGAAACCCGGAGGCCGCCTATACCCTGTTCCCGGCCCGTTCTCAAACGCAACCTTGTCCATTACGGCAATATAATCCGGCTGCGGCGGCCCCCCTCGCGCCCGCGTGAGTTGGCGTCAGCCCGGCCTCATGCTAACCGCGCCGCAGCATGAGCACGCCCCCTCCGACACCCCCGATCGACCGCATTCGCAACTTCTCTGTGGTCGCCCATATTGATCATGGAAAATCAACGCTTTCCGACCGGTTGATCCAGTTCACCGGGGGCCTGACCGCGCGGGAGATGCGGGAGCAGGTTCTGGACAACATGGAGATCGAGCAGGAGCGCGGGATCACCATCAAGGCCCAGACCGTCCGGCTGAACTACAAGGCGAAGGACGGGCTGGATTACGTCCTGAACCTGATGGACACGCCCGGCCACGTCGACTTCGCCTATGAAGTCTCCCGCTCGCTGGCCGCCTGCGAGGGTTCGATCCTGGTGGTCGATGCGTCGCAGGGGGTCGAGGCCCAGACCCTCGCGAACGTCTATCAGGCC
>JAHJYN010000232.1 GCA_018826885.1 Alphaproteobacteria bacterium
CCGCCTTGATCGGGAGCTGCAAGAGCTGCTGATCGAGAACCCCAACCTGTTCTGATGAACCGAGCCCTGAAGGGTATGACCATGACTTTCCGCAAACTCTTCGTCATCGCCGCCGCCGTCGCCGCCCTGGGTGTGGCCGCCACGGGTGCGTTTGCCCAGTCGGCCGAGCAGAAGGCGATGGTGGATCGCGCCAAGGCCGAGGGCATCGTCGGCGAGCAGGCCGACGGCTATCTTGGCTTTCGCGTCGCGTCCTCTGACGCCGCCCTGACCGAGGCGGTGCAGGTGATCAATTCGGGGCGCCGTCAGGCCTACGCCCGCAGCGCCGCCGAAGCGGGCACAACCGCGGCCGTGGCCGGCGCAGTGATGTTCGAGAACCAGCTGCTGCCGCGCATCACCTCGGGCCAGTGGTACCGCACCAATGACGGACGCTGGGTCCAGCGCTAGACCGGGACCCGACCGGGGCTAGACCCGGATGTCCAGATAGCTGCCGGGGCGCAGGGGGCGATCCGCCGCCTGCGCTTCGCTGCGTAAGGGCTCCGCAGGGGCGGCCGCAGCGGGCCGTGCTGAGACCTGCTGAACCGTCTCGACCTGGGCGAGGGCCTGCCTGAAAAACGCGGCCTGCGCCTGACGCACGCCCGTGGCCGGTGCGGCCGAGGGCTGGACAGCGGGGTTGAGGGGCAGGAAGGGGCGGATGTCGCTCATACCCGACAGGTTAACGAACAGGGTTCAGAATTCGTTAATGGCGCCCCGGCTGGCTGGGGTCAGGGCCGCTCGGCAGGCGCGTCGAGGGCATCGACCAGACGGCGGACGTCGGCCGCGTCGGTCAACGGGCCGGTGTGTTTGGCCACCACCCGGCCATAGGCATCGACCGCATAGGTTTCCGGCACGCCCGCTATGCCCAGATCCAGTCCCGCCTGACCCTCGGCATCGACCAGCACCATGGAAAACGGGTCACCCAGTTCGTCGAGGAAGGCGCGGGTGGCCGCCGGCTCGTCCTTATAGGCGATGCCGACGATGGCGATGCCCTGCCCCTTCAACTCCATCAGGACCGGATGTTCGATCCGGCACGGCGCGCACCAGGAGGCGAACAGATTGACCAGCATGGGCCGACCGACCCCGGCCGTCTTGATGTCCACCTGACCGGGTCCGGCGACGTCGCCGGTCAGCATGGGCAGGACGGTTTCAGGCACCGGCTGGCCCACCAGCGCATCAGGCTTGTAGGCGGGGTCGCGGTTCAGGGCCCAGCCGGCGAACAGGATGGCCAGGCCGACCAGAACGACCAGCGGAAGAAGAGCCAGCCAGCGCTTCATTGGTCGCCGCCCTCCAGCCGCTCAAGCTCGCGTTTCCAGCGGCGCGCCTGCGTCAGGCAGCGGGCCACCACCGCGACCAGCACGCCGGCCGTCACCGCCCATGCGGGCCAGACGAAGACGGCGTAGCGGGCCATATCCAGATCGATCATCCGAGCACCTCCCGTGCGCGACGCGATTTCAGAGCCAGCACCCGACGCCGGATCACCTCGGTCCGGATGGCGGTCAGCCAGACGGCGAGGAACAGCGCCAGATACGCCGCCATCATGGTCAGCAGCGGCCACAGATAGGCCGGGTCCAGACTGGTCCCGCCGGCGCGCAGCAGCGAGGCCGGTTGATGCAGGGTGTTCCACCAGTCGACCGAGAATTTCACGATCGGCAGATTGATCAGGCCGACCAGCCCCAGCACGGACGCGGCGCGGGCGCCCCGGCCCTCGTCGTCAAAGGCGCCGCGCAGGACGGCATAGGCGATGTAGAGCAGGAACAGCACCAGCATGGAGGTCAGCCGCGCGTCCCAGACCCACCAGGTGCCCCACATGGGCTGGCCCCACAGGGCGCCGGTGATCAGGGCCAGGCCCGTATAGGCCGCGCCCGGCAATACCGCCGCCCGGGCCGCCGCATCGGCCAGTGAATGCCGGAAGATCAGATAGAACAGGCAGCTCAGCCCCAGCGAAGCATAGACCGCCAGACCCAGACTGGCCGCCGGCACATGGATGAACAGGATCCGCACCGTGTCGCCCTGAAGCGCATCCTCGGGCACGCGAAAGGCCCAGACCGAGCCCACGGCCAGCAGCACCGCCGCGATGGCCCACAGGGGGCCGACCAGCGGGCGGGTGACGCGCATGAACCTGTCGGGATTGGCCAGACCGAACATGGGCGCGGCTTACCCCTCAGACCCGGGGGCGGCAAGCGGCCCGCATGTCGCGCCCATGGTCGCAGGGGACCGGATCATGTGCGACTGCCCCGGAGACCGGCGGCCCCGGCCAGCACGCCGATCACGGCGGCCACGAGTGCGCAGGCGAACAGCAGGGCCAGCGCCGGGCCGGTCGAGCGGCCGTCGGCCTGGGCCACCAGCGCCCCGGCCCCGAAGATCACAGGCGGCAGGAACAGCGGCAGCACGATCACCGCAATCAGCAGTCCGCCCTTGCGCGCGCCGATGGCCAGCGCCGCGCCCAACGCCCCTGTCGCAGAAAAGGCGAGAGCCCCGACCGCCGCCGTCACGGCCAGAAGGGGCAGCTGTTCCGGGGCGAGGCCGAGGCTGATCCCCACGGGCAGGGTCATGGCGGCCAGCGGCAGGCCGAGGGTCAGCCAGTGCGCCAGCGCCTTGATCGCCACCACGCCCTCATCCGGCAGGGGGCCGAGCGCCAGCAGGTCGAGGGTGCCGTCCTCGAAGTCGCGTTCGAACAGCCGCTCCAGCGTCAACAAACTGGCCAATGAGAGCGCCAACCAGACCAGTCCCGGCGCCAAATTGGCCAATTGGTCCAGTCTCGGGCCAGCGCCCAGCGGCACGATGACCGCGAGGCTGAGCAGAAAGCCGCAGGCCAGTAGCGGCCCGCCGCCGCCGTTCCACGACAGGGACATCTCGCGCCGGAGCAGAAGCAGGGCCGCGCTCATGCCGTCCCCCCGATCTCGCAGGTCCGCGCCGGGATCGGCAGGGGATCGTGGACGGCTGCGAGCAGAATACCGCCGCCGTCCAGATGCGCCTGCATCAGCTGTCCGACCTCAGCCCGCCAGCGGGCGTCGAGCGGCGACAGGGGTTCATCCAGCAGCCAGACGGAGCGGGGGGCGGCCAGCAGGCGGGCCAGCGCAAGCCGACGCCTCTGCCCGGCCGACAACCGTCGCACCTCCAGATCCATCAGCCCTTCGAGGCCGAGCGCCCGCTCGGCATCGGACATGCGGGCGGGATCGCCGCCACACCATCCGACCTGAAACGTCAGTTCGTCATGCGCGGTGCGGCCGGACCGGAAGCCATCCTGATGGCCGACCAGATGCAGATGTCGGGTGCGGGCAACCTCGAGGTCGAGATCCTGCCCCTTGTCGTCGAACCGGATCCGCCCGGCCTCGGGCGTCAGCAGTCCGGCAATGGCACGCAACAGGCTGCTCTTGCCCGCACCGTTGGCGCCGGTCAGGGCCACGGCCTCGCCCGGTCGGACGGTCAGGTTCAGGCCGTCGAACAGTCTGCGCTCCCCGCGCCGCACGGCCAGGCCGTCGAGCGTGAGGCGGATCATACCGGCACCGGCGTTTTGCGAACGGCTCTCAATGTCCATGACGTCAGCAGGGATACGTGGACGCGCGCGCAGCCGCGCACTATATCCGCGAATGCCGCAGCAGGCTTTCGCCGCGCGCGCCGGGGACCTGTGTGCCCCTGCGTCTGTCGCGCGATCGCGCAACCGGATGTCCGGGCGGCCTTTGCCAGAGGAAGCTCTCCATGCCGTCAATC
>JAHJYN010000233.1 GCA_018826885.1 Alphaproteobacteria bacterium
CAAAGCAGCTGAAGCTCGACCCGACCGTCATCCGCGCCGACTACGGCCAGCTCCCCGACTTGGGCGCCGTCGACTGGTCGAACGACGTGCTGTTCACCTGGAACGGCACCACCAGCGGCGTGCGCGTTCCGAACGGCGACTGGATCGCCGACGTCCGCGAAGGCCTGTCCTTCGCCGACGCGACCAGCGCCGTGTTCGCTTACGACCTGCCATGGGACAAGATCGACGTCGCGACTTTCAGCTGGCAGAAAGTGCTCGGCGGCGAGGGTGCTCACGGCGTGCTGATCCTCGGCCCCCGCGCGCCAGACGGCGGCCAGCATCAGGGGCTGGCTATCGGTCGCCGACAGGCGCCAGCGGGTCTTGGGATAGCGGTCGCCCGTGAACTCATAGAACCCCGAGGCCGGCACCAGACACCGGCCGCCGCGCGCGCCATTGCCGAGGGTGCGCCCCTCGGAGCGGTAGTTGATGACCGGCCCGCCCTTGCGCCCGGCCGGCGGCGGAAAGCCGAAGCGCTGGTCGGCAAGGCGGGTAGTCGCCGCCCCGTCCCCGCCCGTGGCCACAATGACCGGGGCGAGGTTGGTGGGGCGGACCTCGTCCCTCGGCTCAAGGTTCGGCAGGCCGCCGGGCAGGTCCAGCGGGGCTTCGGCGTCCTTCAGCAGGCGGACCAGTTCGGTGATGCTGAACCGGGCTTCGTAGGAGGCGCACATGGCCTAGCCCCCCGCCCGCTTCGCCACGACCACGGCGCGGTCGAGCGCCTGCAGGAAGGCCGAGCGGTCGCGCGGGCCGAACGGCGGCGGGCCGGACGTCGCCACCCCCATGCCGCGCAGATGCTCGCCGATGGAGCGTCCGGCGAGGGCCGAGCCGATCGAGTCCGGGGTAAAGGCCGAGCCATTGGGCCTGAGCGCCTGGGCCCCGGCCTTCAGACACCGGTCGGCCAGCGGGATGTCGCTGGTCACCACAATATCGCCCGGCCCCGCCCGCTCGGCGATCCAGTCATCGGCAACATCCGGCCCGGCCTCGACCACCACCTGTTCGATGAAGGGCGCCCGGCGCGTGTTGATCCAGCCGTTCGAGACAACGACGGCCTTGAACCCCACCCGCTCGGCCACGCGGAAACACTCCTCCTTCACGGGGCAGGCGTCGGCGTCGATGAAGAGGGTATGCATGGCGCTTCGTGAGTGGTGAGTGGCGAGTGGCGAGTGGCGAGAAAGACCGTCTGGACCGTCTGAAGGGTCTGGAATGGGGGTCGGGGTGGCGAAATCAGACGGTGAAAAACAGGGTCTGAATAGTCTGAATAGTCTGAACCGTCTGGAATCCGAGGTGGGCGGGAATTCAGACGGTGAGAAAAACCGTCTGAATGGTCTGAATGGTCTGAATGGTCTGGGTGGGCTCCGGGGGTCGGTGGCGGGGACGGAGAGTCTATCACGGCGTGGGGGTGTGCTGATAAGATGGGAGTAAGCCTCCACCCTGCTTTCGTCATCCTCCGGCGAGCGAAGCGAGACCGGGGGACCCAGCGGCACGCGATAGCGTGAATCTGTTCAACACGCAGCGCGCGGCGCCTTTCGCCTCCGCTTCGCTACGACGCCGCTGGGTCCCCCGATCTGCGCCGCTACGCGGCTTGTCGGAGGATGACGAAAGCAAGGGAGGGGTCAGTCGGGCTCTTCGGGCGGGGTCCAGTTCGGGTCGTTTACGGGGTACCAATCGGCGGCGAGGTCGTGCCAGTCGGGGTTGTCCGCCTCGATCAGGGCCAGCTTCCAGTCGCGCATCCATTTCTTGAGGCGTCGCTCGCGCCGGATCGCATCCGTCACCCAGGTGTGCCGCTCGAACCAGACCAGCTGGTGGCAGTCGTTCTCGTCGGTGAAACCCGGGAAGGCGCGGGTTTTGTGCTTCCAGACCCGGCTCTCAAGATTGGAAGTCGAGCCGGTGTAGATCGTCCCGTTGCGCCCGCTCGCCATGATGTAGGTGGCGATGAACGTGCGGTGGGTGGGCATGGGCGCAACCTATCCGTTTCTTCTGTTTTCGTCATCCTCCGGCGAGCGAAGCGGAGACCGGGGGACCCCTCTTCACCTTCCG
>JAHJYN010000234.1 GCA_018826885.1 Alphaproteobacteria bacterium
AGGCTCTGGGCATACAGCTCCTCGGCGTCCGCGACCCAGCGCGCGCCGGCCAGATAGGCGGCCTCATTGCCGGTCACGGCCAGAATGCGCTGCCCGGAGACGGAGTCGGGGAACTCGATCCGGCGCAGCGAGACCTGCACCGTCTCCATGCTGCGCTCGCCGACGTAGCCGCCGTCCAGCGGTCCGAAGCGGTACAGCTGCACCGGATCGGGCGTCGACAGCAGGGCACAGCCTCCCATGGCCAGCGCCAATGCCAGGCCCACCCCCGGGCCGGTCAGGCGACGCAGGGACGACATCGAGACGGGGATCATGGCTGAACCTCCAGTTCCTGGGACGGGGGCCGCGAAATGAAATCGCGGGGGCTGCTGCGGACGTCGTCGACGAGACTCTCGAGCGAGCGGGTCGCGTCATCCAGACCGCGGATCGCCTCTTCCAGCTGTGGCAGGCCACTGGACGCAAAGTCGTTCACCGGACCTTCCAGATTGGCGATCAGGCGATTGGCGGCCTCGGCGGCCTGCACGGCCTGCTCGGCCGCGTTGTTCAGATTGTTCACGGCTTGCTGACCGTCCGTCTCGACCAGCCGTCGAGCGGACTCGCCCAGCGCCTGGTATTCGGCCATGGCGGCGTTGGCGCGAACCAGCGCCTGCTCCAGCTCGCCGAACATGCCCTTGCGCGCCTCAAGCTCGGTGCTCAGCGCCTCGATGTTGCGCACGCTGACCGAGAAGGAGCGGATATTCTCGTCCGACAGCACCCGGTTGATGCGGTTCAGGGCGTCCACTGTCTGGGCCAGCACCGTGCCGGACCCCGACAGCAGTTCCGCGATGGGGCTGGGCTGGCTCTGGATCACCGGCACGACATTGTTCGGATACTGGGTCTTCAACAGGGCGCTGCCCTCGGTCCCGGCGGTGATCTGGATGTAGTTCAGCCCGGTGATGCCTTGCGGCTCCAGCTGCGCCCGCGAGGTCACGCGCACCGGCGTCGTCGCATCGATGCGGATGCGGGCCACAACCTGGTCGCCCTTTTCCTGGTCGAGGCGCAGATCGGTCACCAGGCCGACGCGGATGCCGTTGAAGTGGACCTCGCCGCCTTCGGACAGCCCGCGCACCGGTCCATAGAAGACGATGTCATAGACGTCGTACTCCTCGTTGAACGACAGGCGAGCCAGCCAGATCGAGAAGATGATCAGGGCCACCGCCAGGGCGACCGTGGCGATCCCGACTGCTGCGTAATGGGCGTCTCTTTCCATGTCGGTGTGGCTCCTCAGCCGGTCCTTTGGGCAGCGCGCCCTCGCGGACCATGGAAATACTCATGGATCCAGGGATGATCCGAACGCTCGAGTTCGGAAACGGTCGCCTTGATCACGACCTTCTTGTCCGCCAGCACCGCGACCTTGTCGCAGATGGCATACAGGCTATCGAGATCGTGTGTGATCATAAAGACGGTCAGGCCGAGATCGTTGGCCAAGGACCGGATCAATTCATCAAAGGCCGCGGCCCCGATGGGGTCCAGACCTGCCGTCGGCTCGTCCAGAAACAGCAGCTCGGGGTCCAGCGCCAGCGCCCGCGCCAGTCCCGCCCGCTTGCGCATACCGCCCGACAGTTCGGCCGGCTTCAGATGATGCGACTCCGGCCCCAGACCGACCAGGGCGATCTTCATGGCTGCAATCTCCTCGATCAGGGAGCGCGGCAGCTCGGTGTGCTCGACCAGGGGCGAGGCCACATTCTGCAAGACCGTGAGCGACGAGAACAGCGCGCCCTGCTGGAACAGCACCCCTGTGCGCCGCTCGATGTCGGCCATGTCGGCCTTGCTCGCCTCCGCCATGTCATGGCCCAGAAGCCGGACGGTGCCGCCGTCGGGTTCCTTCAGGCCGATGATGCTGTTGAGGAGCACGGTCTTGCCGGTCCCCGATCCGCCCACCACGCCGAGGATCTCCCCCCGAGCGACGTCGAGATCGAGGTCGTCATGGATGACCCGCTCGCCGAACTGGCTGAGCAGGCCGCGCACCTCGATGACCGTGTCCGTCTCCCCGGTCATATGTTCAGCTCCAGGAAGATCAGGGCGAACACGGCGTCGAGGAAGATGATGGCGAAGATGGCCTGCACCACGGCGGCCGTCACCCGGCGCCCCAGGGACTCGACGTCGCCCGACACGGCCATACCCTGACGGCAGCCGATCGCCGCCACCACGATGGCAAAGACCGGCGCCTTGACCAGTCCGACAAACAGGTGGTTGCCGATATCGGGGATGACGGTCATCCGCTGGAAAAAGAAGGCCAGCCCCAGGTCCAGTTGCGCCCAGGCGACCAGTGCGCCCCCGAACAGTCCGGCCAGCATGGCAATGAAGGTCAGCAGGGGCAGCATGATAATCATCGCCGCCAGCCGCGGGATGACCAGCGCCTGAAACGGATTGACGCCCATCACCTGCATGGCGTCGATCTCCTGATTCATCTTCATCGCCCCGACCTCGGCCGCAAAGGATGAGGACGAGCGTCCCGCCAGCAGGATGGCGGCGATCACCACGGCAAACTCACGCAGGACCGAGATGGCGATGAGCTCGACGGCGAACACGTCAAAGCCGAACTGTTGCAGCAAGTCGGCGCCGATAAAGGCCACGACCGCTCCGATGAAGAAGGCGGTAACGGCAACGATCGGAATGGCATCAAGCCCCGCGCGCTCGATCTGGCTGACCCAGGCGGGCCAGCGGATACGGCCGGGATGTTTCAGCGCCGACCCCGTCGCGGTGATCAGCCGGCCAAGAAACGCCATCGACAGGATGGCCTCTCCGCCGATGTCAGACATGCCACGCCCGACCTTGGCAAACCCTCGGGTGAGGCCCGAAGCCCGTTTGCGCGGCGCCGCCTCATTGCACTCGACGGCCTGAACCCGTTCATAGACCCGCCCGACCTCGGGGCGACCGGCCCAGGCGCCCTCGGGCAGGGCGCCATCGACGGCCCGCGACAAAACCAGCGCACCGGTTGTGTCGAAGCGACCCAGATCGGTCAGATCCAGAGCGGAAACAGGGGTTTCCCCCAGTTCCTTGCGCAGACGCGGGCCCAGCCGGCCTCTCAGACGCGACAAGCCCGCAGCCGTCCAGTCGCCGACCAGACGCAGTCGAACGCCCTTGCCCTGACCGTCTATCTCGAAATCGGCAGTCGCCATGGCACCTTAACTAAATCGGATGCCGTGATTTGCCCAATCGGAAATCACCCCGGCCCTCCCGGCGGCCTGTGCGCGCCCGAACCTGTGTCAAATGCGCCGAACCGCGTCGGGTTGCCGTGAGCCTTGTCGTCAGCTGAGGAAGTTCAACAGCGAGACCTGCCGAAGCTGGTTGATTACCTGGGCCGAGGCCTGGATGGCGACCTGGGAGAGCTCCAGATCAGTGAGGGCCTGGGCCAGGTCAGCATCGGTCTTCTTCGACAGCATCTCATCCAGCGACACCTTCTGCGTGGTCTGTGCCGTCAGGATGGAGTCGACCCGGTTCTGCAGCGAGCCGTTGCGCGCGCCGAAGTTCGTGACGGTTTCGCGGGCCTGATCCAGCCGGGTCAACTGGGCCGTCAGAAAGTCGCGGGTGGCTTCATCAAGGCCACCGTTCACAGGAGTCGCCTCATGGAACAGCTGGATGTCGCGGAAGATGTCGAAGGCTTCCTGCCCCACTTCATTGGCCAGAAAGCCGGTTTCCATCAGCGTGCCCTCGTCGAGGCGCGACACCTGTTTCAGCGTGTCATTGGCGAAGGCGTCAGACGCGGCGGGCAGGTCGGCCAGATCGGCCATCGTCAGGGCAGTGACCGGGGGGGTGGCACTCTGGCTGCCGGCAAACAGGTAGCGATTCTGGTGACGGCTGTTCAGCCCGTCCTGGGTGATCTGGTAGTGACCCTGGAGCTCAAGCATCAGCCCATCCGTGCGACCACTGGCGAGGGCCGCGGCGATCGCCTCGCGCGCTCCGGAAACACCTTCAGCCACGCGGTCCAGCGCCAGGTCCTGGGTGGAGAGGCGCGCGGCGACGGTCTCGCCGGTGTCGATAAAGCCCTGGATGCGGCTCTGGGTCGACTTCAGCGCCGTCAGGGTTTCGGACCCGCGGCCAAACCCCGACAGATCGGTGGCGACCTTCTGGGTGGACACCCGCTCCTGGGCATCCTGCGCCCGGGTCTGGGCGGCCATCAGGTCAAGCAGGGCCGACTGATAGTTGCCGAATGTGGATACGCGGTTCATCAGACCATCCCCAGCAAGGTGTCATAAAGCTCACGCGCCGCCTGGATCAGTCGGGCCGAAGCGTTGAAGGCCTGCTGATAGGTGGTCATCAGCACCAGTTCCTCATCCAGGTTGACGCCTTCATGGGCCCGCTGACGAGCCGAAGCCTCGCCGTGCAAGGCCACCGCACTGTCCCGCGCGGTCTTTGTCAGGGCCGCGCGCCCGCCGATATCCCCGGCCAGTTCGGAGGCGTAGCGCGACACGGAAATCTGTCCGCCGAGCGAGTCGCCCGCCATCTGGAAGGTCGCATTGGTCTGGCCAGCGTCGGCCAAAGCCAGAGCCCCGCGCCCGTCGCCGCTGGTCAGGCCTGTCGTACCCACCCCCGCAGCAAAGTTGAACTGGGCCAGCCCCAGCCGTCCCGGACTCTGGCGGATGTCGGTCCGCATGGTGAAGCCGTCGGCCCTCGAGGCCCGCACGCCGCCGCCGATCCCGAACAGCTCAGTAATCGATACACCGGACGGCACCTGGGTCGTCCGATCCTCGAGCACCGACAGGCGAGGCGCGGGGGTCGTGTTGGCGTTGAAGCTGAGGGTGCCGTCCGCCGAATTGAGGACGAAGGCTCCAAACCGGCCCGCGCCCGTCGCCGGATTGTTCAGCGCCGTCACCAGATCCGCCATGGTTCCGCCCGCCGGGATGGCCACGGTCACATCACGGATCTTGGCCCCGGTCTCGCCCGCAAATCTGAGGGTCAGCGTCTCGCCCGCCGTGAAACCATGCGGCGACGTGCTGGTCAGCCCGGTCTGGTACACGGCCGGCCGGTCGGTCGAGATCAGGTCGTTGAGACCAAAGAAGTGCGAGAACCCGCGCCCGATCTTTCGCGATGGGTTGGCCGGGTCGTCGGCGACCACCACACCGTTTGTCCCCGTCGCCGACAGGCTCAGCCTGCCATCGACGAAGCTGGCCGTGGCCGCTCCGCCCAGCTCTGTATTCAGCGTTGCCAGAAATGCGGCCGGCGTCGTGGCGGTGCCGTTGATGGTGATCGTCCCGCCCGAAAAGGCGATGTCGGCCCGTGCCTGGACTTGCCCGGCGGCATTGGTCACCGCGATCGTCGTATTGCCGGAAAAGCCGGCGACGGCTGTCTCAAGTGACTGGCCGACATTACGCCCGGTCAGGGTCGTGGGGGCAGGAACCGAGGAGTTGGCATTGTGCGCCCGGTTCAGCTCATCCGCGACGCGGGTCAGCAGTTCCGCAAGCCGCTCGGCCGCCTGCGGAGCCTCGACGTCGCGCATGTCGACCAGGCCCTTGATCTCGCCCGAGGTGATACTCTCAAGCAGGGGGCGCTTTTCGCCGCGGGGTTCGGTCACCCAGACTTCGTTGAAGGCGGTCTCCGCATTCACCGTGCCGGCCCGATTATAGGTGAGGGTCGCATGGCCCTCGCCCGCCAGCAGCACCCCTGCTCCGGTCCGGATCGACACGCCGCCGACCGCCCGAACGGAAACCCGCACATCCATGAGTTCGGACAGTTGGCCGATCAGGGCGGCCTGGGCGGTCTCGGCCCCCGAGCCGTCACCGCCAATGGCGCTGGAGCGCGCAATCTCGATGTTGAGGGCCTCGATCTGCTCCAGAAGCGAATTGGCCTGCTCGACCGCGCTTTGGATGCGTCCGTCGGCATCCTCGCGGACCGCCTGGATCTGGCCGGCAATGCGGTTGCCTTCGTCGAACAGGGCCTGGGCGCGGAACAGGGCCTCCTGCCGCCGGGGCGAGGAGGACGGGTCCTCGGCGGCTGCAGCAAACACCGAGAACGCCTGGTCCACCTGGCCGAAGAAGCCGCCATTGCCGCCCGGATCCCCGAACAGCCCCTGCATGCGGTCATACAGCTCATAGCGGACGGACTGGCGGGCAGCGTCGGCCCCGGCATTGAAGCTGGCCGCCTGCAGAAAGCGGTCGGTCGCCAGACGGATGCGCGAGACCTCAACGCCTGAGCCGACGCCCTGACTGATCAGGGTCTGCTGCTCCGCGATCTTGCGCACATAGCCGGGCGTATTGACGTTCGACACATTGTCCGAGACGACCCGGAGCTGGGTCTGGGCCGCCGTCAATCCGCTGTTCGCAGTGTTCATGATGGAGGAAATGGACATCAGCGGCGCTCCGGACGGCGGTCACCCGGCAAGCTCTTCCCGCATGCCTGCGCAATTTGCCCGGCAGTTTCAGGAAGGCGCGAAGCCAAGGTGCTGTAATTTATAAGGTTCATTATCGGCGACCGTTCGTTCGCTCGAACACGGCGCAAAGGCCGGGCCAATCCAGCGCGTCCGGCCGCCCTCTCTGCGCACCGGGCAAGAAACGTCCGCCTGCACGGCAAGATTCGACCCGGCCCGGGTCATCGGCGATGTCGCATCAGCACATCATGTATTTGTTTTTATATACGTTTTTCCGCATTAAACGCGTGGCCCGACCCTTGCGAACCATCCCTCGACCCCGGTGCGTCCGGGTTCGATCGCTTGGATGGAGGGGCTCGGCCCGATGCGCGCAGACAGCTTGTTCACACCCCTGCGGGGCGGGTCGGCCGGTGAAGCCGGCACCCGTGCGCCCGGGCGTGCAGGCGCCTCCGCGGACGGCATGGAGGCCTTCGCCGGACTGGTCAGCCAGGCGCAGATCACCGAGACGAGGCCCGCCAACGAGGCCCGCCCCGAACGTGCTGACGCCCATGCCCGGACCGGGTCCCCGAACACGCCCGACGGTGAACCTGCGACCGACGAGCTGACGTCGGCCGGCGTGACCGGGCTGAAGGATGGCGCCGGGCCGCACATCCTGCCGCACAATCCGCCCACCACCGGCAAGGAGGGCGCGGGTCCGCAGGTCCTGCCGCACGAGCCGCCGGTCGTGGGCCTTGACGGAAGCAAGGAAGGCTCGGGGCCGCAGGTCCTGCCGGGCGAGGACGGGAAGTTTCCGACCGAGGACCGCCCCCCCGTCCTGCCGCACAACCCGCCGGTGACCGGCCGCGCAGGCGGAAAGGAAGGTACAGGTCCGCAGGTTCTCCCCGGACAGCCGTCGACTGTGGGACAGGGCAAGGGCACAGACCTGCCCCAGGTGAACCCTGGCCAGCCGCCCCAGCCGCCCGCCGCAGCCGAAGCCGGCGACGAAGAGACCTCACCCGTTCCCGCCAGCGCCACGCCGCAAGGCGCGAGCAGGATGCTTTCCGAAGGCCAGGCCGCGGCGCCCCTGGCGCCCGCCCTCGCCCGCCGCCTGCTGGCCACCCACGAGGCCCGCGACAACGCCGCCGCGCGCGGGTCTGGCAGCACGGCGGAGCTCGGCGCGCGAGTGAAGGCCCGACTGACCGGTGATGCGGCCGCATCAGCGCTTCAAGGCGCCGGCACCCCGGCGCCCGCACCCGCCCCGACGTCCCTCCAGGCCCTGACCCTGGCCGTCGCGGGCCAGGCCGGTCAGCCGGCCGCCGAGACCGCGCCCGCAGCCCTTCCCGCAGCCGGCGGCGAGGCTCCCGCCCCGGTAGCTGGTGACGCCGGTACGACGGACTCCTTCAAGGCCGCACTGGTTTCCGTGGACCGGGGTCTCGGCCTGTCGACCCTGTCCCGCGCGACGGTCGAGACGACGGCCCTGATCGCGGCCCAGATCCAGAACCGACTGAGCGGCCGCTCCACCCGTTTCGAAATGGCCCTGACGCCCGAAGGCCTCGGCCGGGTCGACGTCAGCATCGAGATCGACTCCGACGGGCACATGGCCGCGCGTCTGGCCTTCGACAATCCGGCGGCGGCGACCGAGCTGCGCGGACGCGCGGATGAGTTGCGGCGCCAGCTTGAGCAGGCCGGGCTGCACCTCGACGGCGACGCCCTGCAGTTCACCGAGCGCGACCCCTCGTCAGCCGATCGCGGCTTTTCCGGCTTTGATCGCCGCGCCTTTGCCCGGGCTTCCGACCTGAACGACCAGGCCGACCAGCCCGTGCTCGAACCCGCCGCCTGGCAAGCGCTTTCCCTGACGCGCGACCGCGTCGATCTGAAGGTCTGACCCCATGGTCGATGCCATCACCACCTCTGCAGCCGCCGGACGGATCGGCGCGGGCACCACCAGCCTGTTCAGCAATTTCGAGACCTTCCTCAGCCTGCTGACGGCCCAGCTCAGGAACCAGGATCCGCTCTCACCGGTCGACTCCAACGAGTTCACCGGTCAGCTGACCCAGATGGCCGGCGTCGAGCAGCAACTGCTGACCAATGATCTGCTGACCAGCCTCCTGTCGGCCCAGCAGGGCACGGGCCTGACCACCGCCGCCACCTATATCGGCAAGGATGCGACCGCTGTCTGGTCGGCCACGCGGATCGAGGACGGCCAGGCCTCCTGGAGCTATGAACTGGCCGGCGATGCCGCCGAAGTCACGCTTCAGGTCGTGGACGGCAGCGGCAATGTCGTCTGGTCCGGCGAGGGCCCCGGCAAGACCAACGGCGTCCACGACTTCACCTGGAACGGCCAGACCACCGGCGGCGGACAGGTCGCGGACGGCGGCGTCTATACCCTGAAGGTGGTCGCCAAGAATGGCGCCGGCGAGGCCGTCGACAATCAGGTCCTGATCCAGGGCCGTATCTCGGGCGTCGAGCTGTATGACGGCGAGCCCTATCTGACGATCGGCAATTCGATCCTGCCGCTCAGCAGCGTCATCGCCCTGCAGCAGGCCAATGACGCCGCGACCACCCCCACCGATCCCGCCGATGACGAGAGCCTGCTGGCCTCGGTCGCTTCGGCATTCAACCCCTTGAAATACCTGTCCTAAGGAGAGTATCCCATGAGCATCAACAGTGCCTTGCTGGCTGGCGTGTCGGGTCTGACGGCCAACTCCGCCGCCCTCGCCGCCATCTCCCAGAACATCGCCAATGTGAACACGGTCGGCTACAAGCGGACGACCAGCGAATTCTCGACCGTCGTCAACAGCCAGAGCCAGGGCAGCGGCTATTCGGCCGGCGGGGTCCAGGGCGCCGCCCGTCACTTCACCAGCCAGAACGGTCAGTTGCAGCGCACGACCTCGGGCACCGATCTGGGCATCGCCGGCCAGGGCTTCTTCGTCGTCACGGAGAAACCCGAGAACCTCGAGGTCACCGATGCGCGCCTGTTCACCCGGGCCGGCGCCTTCCGCGTCGACAACCTCGGCTATCTCAAGAACACCGCCGGTCTGTACCTGCAGGGGTGGCCGGTCGATGCGAATGGCGACATCGCGACGGATCCGTCGGACCTGTCGCGCTTGCGGACCATCAATGTGGGTTCGGTCGGCGGCACGGCCGAGGCGACGACGCGCGTCCAGCTGAACGCCAACCTCAAGTCCAGCCAGGCGATCTCGACCGAGGCCACGGACGCGGCTGCCGTTCCGGTCGGGCCGACCGCCTATGATCCGCTGACCAACTCGATGGCCCTCTGGGATCCGGAAACCGGCACCGGCGTGAAGCCCGACTTCGAGGTCACCATCCCGGTTTCGGACTCCAAGGGCGGCCAACGCACCATCGCCCTGTCCTTCCTGAAGAGCACCGTGCCCAACCAGTGGTACGCCGAAATCCGCGCCATTCCGGCCTCGGACGTCATCTCCGGTGCCGGTCTGGCGAACGGCCAGCTGAAAACCGGGCTGGTCGCCTTCACCCAGGACGGACGTCTTGACGTCTCGGCCATGGAAGCGCTCGGCGCCCAGGCCCTGTTCGCCGACCCCGCCAATGCCACCCTGAATTTCGGCTCGTCGAGCTCCGCCGCTCCGGGCGCGGGAGAGTTCAACTGGGCCACGGACCTCGGCATCGACGACCAGTCGCTGGCCTTCGACCTGACGGCCGCCGCCGGGGGCCTGACCCAGTACGACAGCGCCTCGGTCGTGCAGGCGACGATCACCAACGGAACGGCCTTCGGCAACCTCAGCGAGGTCAAGATCGACGAGCGCGGCTTCGTCACAGCCATCTTCGACAATGGGGTGACCCGCCAGATCGCCCAGGTTGCCCTGGCCACCTTCCCCAGCCCGGACAGCCTCAGCGAGGCTGCCGGCAACGCCTATCGCGTCAGCCAGGGCTCCGGAACCTTCAACCTGAAGGCCGCCGGCTCGGGCGGCGCCGGCTTCATTGGCGCGTCGCAGCTGGAGGCCTCCACCGTCGACCTGTCCGCCGAATTCACCGGACTGATCACCACCCAGCGGGCCTATTCCGCCTCATCCAAGATCATCACCACGGCCGACGAAATGCTGGCCGAACTGATCAGCATCAAGCGCTGACGGGCGCCAGGCGGAGGTCCGGAATGATGGGAAAAGCAGCCCTTTCAGGCACCCAGAACGCGCCGTTTCAGCGGCGGCGCGTTAGCCGTTCCTTCACCACGACGCTTAAACGGCCTTTAGCGCCAGTTGCTTATGGTCAGGGTCAGTGATGGTGGTGAAAGAGGCATAAGCCCATGTTGCAAGAGCGACGACTGAACAAGGACGGTGAAGCCTATGTGGTTGGTCCCACAGGCACGCCGCTGACCCTGCGCGATCTGCCGCCGGTCAACACGGACCGCTGGGTGATCCGCCGCAAGGCCGAAGTCGTGGCTGCTGTGCGCGGCGGACTTCTCAGCCTCGATGACGCGCTCGCGCGCTATCGCCTGACCGCCGAGGAATTCCTGGCCTGGCAAAAGGCCATCGACAAATGGGGCATGCAGGGTCTGCGCACCACGCGCATCCAGCACTACCGCAACTAGGTCTCGTCTCCCCGATGCCTGCTGATGGCCGCCTCTGTGACCGCAGGGGCGGCCATCTGCATTCGTGAGCCTCGAAAAAGTCCGCCGGGCCCTCTATATGGCGCGCATGACGACGGTGATCACCCGCCCGCAGGATACCGCCTGCCCCCTCCCCGCCATGGCGCCCGCCGATTTGGATGCGGCCATTGCCTCCGCGCGCGCGGCCGTCGGCCTGCCCGTGGGCGCCCGCGTGGTGGCCGCCATGTCGGGCGGGGTCGACTCCACCGTGGTCGCGGCCCTGCTGCACAAGGCCGGCTATGACGTGGTCGGCGTCACGCTGCAGCTCTATGACCACGGCGCCGCGCTGAAGAAGAAGGGCGCCTGCTGCGCGGGTCAGGACATCCACGACGCCCGGCTGGCCGCCGACACCCTCGGCATCCCCCACTATGTGCTCGACTACGAGAGCCGCTTCCGCGAGGCGGTGATCGACCAGTTCGCCGACAGCTATCTGGAAGGGCGCACCCCTGTGCCCTGCATCCGCTGCAACCAAACGGTCAAGTTCCGCGACCTGCTGGATGTCGCGCGTGACCTCGGCGCCGAGGCCATGGCCACCGGCCACTATGTCCGCCGGTCGGTCATCGATGGCCGGGTCCAGATGCGCAAGGCCATCGATCCGTCGCGCGACCAGTCCTATTTCCTGTTCGCGACCACCCGCGACCAGCTGGACTATCTGCGCTTTCCGCTGGCCGATCTGGAAAAGCCGCAGGTGCGGGGCGTTGCCGCCGAACTCGGACTCCGGATCGCCGCCAAGCCGGACAGCCAGGACATCTGTTTCGTCCCCTCCGGTGACTACCGGACCCTGATCGACAAGCTGCGCCCGCAGGGGCGTGAAGCCGGCGAGATCGTGCATATGGACGGCCGGGTGCTGGGCACCCACGCAGGCATCACCGACTACACCATCGGCCAGCGGCGCGGGTTGAACGTTGCCGTGGGCGATCCCCTGTTTGTCGTCCGGTTGGAGCCCGAAAGCCGCCGCGTGATCGTCGGTCCGCGGGAGGCCCTGCTGACCGGCGCGCTGACGCTCGAGGAGACCAATTGGCTGGGTGACGAGGCTGACTTTGCGGCCGCCGCAGCCACGGGCCGCCCGGTGCTGGCCCGCGTCCGCTCGACCCGCCCGCCCCTGCCCGCCCGGTTGTTCCGCGACGGTGACGCCATCGGGGTCCGCTTCGATGCGGGTGAGGAAGGGGTCTCTCCCGGACAGGCCTGCGCGCTCTACGATCCGGCCGATCCCGACCGTCTGCTCGGCGGCGGTTTCATCGCCTCGACCACCGCCTGTGTCTGACGAACTCGCGGCCCGGTCCGGCCTGCCGACAGCCTATCAATACCTGGTCGAGGACCTGCCCCGGCTGAGGTGGCATGAGCCGCAGGTCGGCGCGACCGCCCGCTTCTGGCTGCAGATGCACGGCGGCTTCCGGCACCAGGCCGACGCCATGACCCGGCTGACCTCAGGCTGGCAATCGGGCAATCTGCCGCTGGCCGACCTGCACCGGCACCTCATTCCGATCCTGCAGGGCTTCCTCCAGCACCTCGACGGCCACCACAATATCGAGACCCATCGCTATTTCCCGATGATGCGCCAGCTGGAGCCCCGGATCGGCGCCGGGATCGATCTGATGGACCGGGATCATGATGCGATCCACGCCATCCTCGAGGACCTGTTCCGGTCTGGACTGGCCTTCCATCAGGCCGTCATCGGTCGGGCTCCGGATACCCCGGACGCAGCGGCCCGGATGGCCGAGACTCTGGATCGGGCCACGCCCCTGCTCGCCCGTCATCTGGAGGATGAGGAGGACATTGTCGTCCCCCTGATCACCCGACACGCGGACCGGTTTCAGGTCTAGGCGGCATCCTCGCGCGGCATGACGTCGCCGACCGTCGGCCGGTTCTCGGCCCGGGTCAGGGCGATCTCGCGCGGTTTGACGATCTCGCTGCAGTGGTTGCAAGCGATGCGCGGGTCCAGCGAATGGCCGCAGGTCTGGTGCACCATGTCGATGCCCGAGTCACAGTCGCCATAGACGTGCTTGTTGCCCCAGGCGTGCAGGGTGACCAGCACCCCGTACAGATCCTTGCCCTTGGCCGTCAGCACATATTCGTTGCGCGGCGGACGCTCGGAATAGGGGCGGACTTCCAGCACGCCGTGCTGCACCAGGGATTTCAGCCGCGCCGCCAGCACATTGCGCGCCAGCCCCAGCCGGTCCTGCCACTGCTCAAACCGGCTGACGCCCTGAAAGGCGTCGCGGATGACCAGCAGCGTCCACGGGTCACCGATCACCTCCAGGGTGGCGGCAATCGAACAACTTTGTCTGGAATAATCAGCGGTACGTCCCATGGCTGAAAGGTGACGTGGCGGCAGGCTGATTGCAAGTGGGTTGTCATTCTGGACCCTCCGCCTATTCTCAATAGTCCGTCTTTTTACGCAATGGACCGATACGCATGGCCATTCCCGCGCCTCTGCAGACCCTGGATCAGGCCCTCGCCCTCACGGCCGGCGAGGGGCCAAACCGGACCGCCGATCTGACAGCGGACTTCTCCAATGCGCCGTTGGCCTGGCCGGCCGACAAGGGCGCACCGTTCGGCGGCCTGATGGCGGCCCTCGCCGTCCGCGCCATGCGGGAGGGCCTCGACATCCAGCCGCCCCTGATGACCCTGACGGTCCAGTATCTGGCCGCCGCCCGGTTCGCGCCCGTTACCTTTTCGCCGACTCTGGAGCGGGGCGGACGCTCGGTGGCCTATGCCGCAGTGCGCGCCGGTCAGCCCGGGCGCCCCGCCCTCTCCGCCCTCGGCACCTTCGGCACCCTGGGCCACGGGCCTGAGGTCCGGCCGCTCCGTCCCTCGCCGACACCGTTCAAGGATCTGGACCCGACGCCCGTCGACCCGCAGTTGGCCCCCTGGTTCACCCGCTATATCGAGCACCGGTTCGACGGCGGCGCAAAGATCGGCGGCGGCTCGCCCCTGTCGGACCCGACCCTGCGGCTGTGGATGCGCACCATCGACCATCGCCCGCTGGACGAGCTCAGCCTGTGCTTCCTGCTGGACGGCATCTTCCCGTCCTACATGACCGTCCTGCCCGCCCCACCCGTGCCTTCCGCCAGCGTCGACCTGCGCTATGACCTGATCGAGCCGGTGACGCCGGACACCTCGCCGGAAGGTTGGGCCATTTTTCAGTTCCGCACCCGGGACGTTTCCGGCGGCTGGGCGTTGGATGACGGTATGGCCTTTGCGCCGGACGGCAGGCCGCTGGCGCTCGCCCGGCAAAGGCGCAAACTTTTCGGGCCACGCCGCACGCCCGGGGCCTGAGCGCAGGTGCAAACGGACTTGCGTTGCAGCGCACAAAAGCCGATCTAGCCTTCACCTTATCCGTATCCGAGGGACTGTTTTCCATGACCCAATCCAATGACCCCGTCGTCATCGTCGCCTTCGCCCGCACCCCGATGGGCGGCTTTCAGGGCGCGCTGAGCGGCGTCAAGGCGACCGATCTGGGCGCCACCGCCGTCAAGGCCGCCGTCGAACGCGCGGGCGTCAGCGCCGACAAGGTCGAGCAGATCTTCATGGGCTGCGTCCTGCCGGCCGGTCTCGGCCAGGCTCCGGCCCGTCAGGCCGCCATCGGCGCGGGTCTGGGAAAACATGTCGAGGCGACCACGGTCAACAAGATGTGCGGCTCGGGCATGCAGGCCGCCATGATGGCCCACGATGCGCTTCTGGCCGGCACGGCCGACATCATCGTCGCGGGCGGTATGGAGTCGATGACCGGCGCCCCCTACGTCATGAACAAGCACCGCGGCGGCGCCCGCATCGGCCACGATGTGATCGTCGACACCATGTATATGGACGGTCTGGAGGATGCCTATACGCCCGGCAAGCTGATGGGCGCCTTTGCCGAAGACACCGCCGGCCAGTACCAGTTCACCCGCGAACAGCAGGACGACTACGCCATCGAATCCCTGCGACGGGCCAATGCCGCCATCGAAAGCGGCGCCTTTGATGCCGAGATCACGCCGGTGGAGGTCACCAGCCGCAAGGGCACGGAAACCATCACCACCGACGAGCAGCCCGGCAAGGCCCGCCCCGAAAAGATCCCGACCCTGCGTCCGGCCTTCGCCAAGGACGGCACCATCACCGCCGCCAATGCCAGTTCTATCTCGGACGGGGCTGCCGCCCTGGTCATGACCCGCGAGAGCGTCGCCAAGGCCATGAACCTGCCGATCGTCGCCCGCGTCGTCGCCCACGCCGCCCACGCGCATGAGCCCGGCCTGTTCACCACCGCCCCCGTGCCCGCCATGCAGAAAGCCCTCAAGAAGGCCGGCTGGTCGGTCGATGACGTCGACCTCTGGGAGGTCAACGAGGCCTTCGCCGTGGTGCCGATGATCGCCATGAAAGAAATGGGCATCAGCCACGACAAGCTGAACGTCAACGGCGGCGCCTGCGCCCTGGGCCACCCCATCGGCGCCTCGGGCGCGCGGATTCTCGCCACCCTGCTGGGCGCGCTGGAAGCCCACGGCAAGACCAGGGGCGTGGCCTCGCTCTGCATCGGCGGCGGCGAAGCCGTGGCCATGGCGGTCGAGCGGGTCTGACCCCCCGCGTCAGTCGGCCAGACAGACCTCGCAGCTCTCGGGGCTGAACCGGGCGCTGCATTCGCGCCGGACAGCCTCTCCATGGTCGGCCAGGGCCTCCCTGTAGATGCCACAGACCTCGGCGGCGAGCGGCACCGCCGGGGTCTGTGAAATCACCTGACTGCCCTGCACAGCCGTGAAGCGGGCCCCGTCTCCGTCTGCGCGCATTTCGACGGCGTCGTCCCCGTTCCAGAGCTTCAGGGCCACGCCCTCATCCGGATCCGCGACGAACAGGGCGGATTGTGACCGGCGGCTGTCCAGCGTCAGCCCGACATTGCCGGAGGGGGAGAAGGTGACATACCCCCCGCGTTCCTGACCGGTGTCGTCATACAGCATGACACCGGCGACCTTTTCGCCGCCGCGGCCAATGCGCCGCCCGTCGATGATCGCATCGGGCAGCTCGCCGCCGACCCTGACCCGCACCACGCCGCTCTCATCCACGACCGCCAGTTCGGAGACGGTCAGCCTCTGCGGATCGGTGTTCACGGCAAAACCCGCAACCAGCAGGGCCCCTAACCCCAGGATCGCAAGGCCCTGCAGTCGCGTCTGCCGCCGCAGACGTTGCAACAACGCCGCCATGTCCTGCGCGTTTTCAGCGTCACCGTTCATCGTAAACCTCCCCAAATACATCGAGGACAGCATCGACACGGAATGCCGGTCGAATGAACTTAAATATCGGCAATATGATTGCAGGCATGTAATCTTCGGAGGCTCCCCGTCCATGAGTCTGCTCCGTGATGTCACTGCACCGTCGCTCCCTGCTTGCCATCACGACCGGTCTGGCGGCCGCTGTGTCTTCCGGCAGGCTGTCGCACGCGTCCTCCCGCCCTGCCCCGATGGATGAGATACGTCTCTGGCCCGGCGCGGCGCCCGGAGGCGAGGGCGTCACTGTCACGCCCGAGGTGGTCGAGCGCTCGACCGATCCGGCCTTTCACGATCGCATCGCGAAGCACACGCGCGACCCCTTGCTGACCGTCGTGCGGCCTGTGCAGCCGAATGGCATGTCCATGCTGCTGATCCCCGGCGGGGGTTACCGCTGGGCCGTGGTCGACAAGGAGGGCATGGACTGCGCCCGGGTCTTCGCCGCCATGGGCTACACCTGCTACGTCCTGCGCTACCGCCTGCCGGCGGATGGCTGGGCCGCGGGCCCGGATGCGCCCTTGCAGGATGCCCAGCGCGCCCTGCGTGTGGTCCGGGCCCATGCCGTTGCCGAGGGCCGCGTCGCGGATCGGGCGGTCGTTCTGGGGGCCTCAGCCGGCGGCCATCTGGCGGGACTGCTCGGCGCGCGCCGTGACGCCACCTACGCCCCGGTCGATGCTGCGGACCAGTATTCCCATCGCCCGGACGGCCTGATCCTGCTCTATCCGGTCGCAACCCTGACCGACCCCCATGCCCACGCCGGATCGCGTCGTGAACTGCTCGGCGAAAGCCCGACGTCCGACCAGATTGCCGCCTACAGCCTCGAGCAGATGGACTGGACGGGGGCGGCCCCCACCTTCCTGCTGCACGCCATGGACGACGCCGCCGTGCCGGTCGAGAATTCCCTGATGCTGTCCGCCACCCTGCGGCAGGCCAACGTCCCCGTAGAGGTCCACCTGTTCGAGGAAGGCGGCCACGGCTTCGGCATCCGCCTGATCGAGGGCCGGCCCGCTGCGGTCTGGCCCGACCTGGTCCAGCGCTGGCTGGCACGACGCGGACTCTGAACGGTCTGTAATGTTCTGCGCCTTGCGCGCCCCTCCCTGACCGCTAAGGTCGCGGCTCCTTCGGGCTGGCAATTTTTTGGGGTTTTTCATGCGCATCCGAATTCTGGTCGCGGCCTTGGCCGTGTCCACCCTCACGGCAGGGGCGGCAGTCGCCCAGGTCAGCGTCGGCGCCGTCGATCAGAGCCGCGGCACCTATGAGGACAAGTTCCGCCAGTTCGAGGGTGAGAGCTGGCCCAGCCCCAATGATTACCGCACGGCCTCGGGTGCGCCCGGCCATCGCTACTGGCAGCAACAGGTCGACTATGTCATCGACGTGCGCCTCGACGAGGACGCCAAGGCCCTGACCGCCAGCCAGCGGATCACCTATCACAACAACTCGCCCGACACCCTGACCTACCTCTGGATCCTGCTGGACCAGCAGGACATGGCCGAAGGGTC